>JACPZX010000022.1 GCA_016195325.1 Acidobacteriota bacterium | reverse complement strand
TCGCGCTGGGGCTCTCGTGAGTTGGACAGCATCGCGGGGGAACCTCGACGGGCTACCCGGGTTGCACCCGTCCGAAACCGCCTCTACGGCCTCAAGAACGAGGGTTCAGGCCGCCAAGGTCGGCGTTCTTGGACAGCAGTGGTTGAAATCACAGTCGGCACGAAGACTGCCATGAGCGAAGATGAGGCAGAGACGGCTGGCACGAGGATCAGAGACGTGCTGCGGGGGTTTCTGGGTGTCCACGAACTCGTTCTCCTGCGACATGGCGCTGTACGTATCGCGATGTCGCGAGCTGGGGAAGCTGAAAAGCGTTCAATTACCTAGCTGCCGCGGAAAGTGGATGGCCAGCGGGAGGTTGGTAGCCAAGAAGGCGGCGAGCAGTCGCGCGAGCCTCTTTCGCGCGGCGTTCTCCGGCCGGCAAGTTGACATCCGGTTCAAGGTGAACACTGAATGGACGTCTTCATCTCGTACAGTAGTCGTGACAAGGAGTGGGTGCGCGGCCACCTGCTGCCGCGGATTGAGCAAGCCGGGCTCAAAGCCTTCATCGATTTCCGCGATTTCACCCGCGGCGCGCCGAGCATCAAGGAGATGGCACGCGCCGTCAAAGAGTGCCCCAAGACGCTCCTGGTCCTCACGCCGGACTACATCGCGAGCGAGTGGTGCGACCTGGAATCCGTCATGGTTCAGACGCTCAGCCCCGCCAATCGTGACCTGCGTATCATCCCGCTGCTGAAGACGCCCTGCGAGAAGCCGCTTTACGTCGGTGCGCTCACCCACATCGACTTCACCGACGGCGCCGACCAGGACCTCGCCTGGCGGCAGCTCCTCACCGCGCTGGGCAAGCCGCCGGAGCCGGAACCGCCGCAGGCGCCGCTGCGCGATCAGTGGTTCCTCGCCCATCCCTATCCCATGCCGCCGAACTTCACCGGGCGGGTCGCCGAGAGGGCGATGCTCGACCGTTGGCTGGACGCGGACGCCGGGCATCCGCTGCTGAGCCTCCGCGCACTGGGGGGTTTCGGCAAGAGCGCGCTCGTCTGGCATTGGCTCACCCACGACGCGCGTCCGGCCGCCTGGCCGCGGGTCGCCTGGTGGAGCTTCTATGAGGGGGACGCCAGCTTCGACCACTTCCTGACCGAGACGCTCGGTTACCTCGGCGGAGGAACGATCGACGCGGCGAAGCTCTCCGCACGAGACGCGGTCACGACGCTTTGGGAGATGCTCCGAGCGCCCGGCACGCTGCTGGTGCTCGACGGCTTCGAGCGGGTGCTGCGCGCGTTCGGTGGGCTCGACGCCGCGTATCAGGGGGACGAGGCGAAACACGACGGCAGCGACCGTGACTGCATCTCGCCGCTGGCCGAGCTGTTCCTGCACAATGTCGCCCTTCAGCCGCAGCTTCGGTCGAAGGTGCTCCTCACCACGCGGCTCTGCCCGCGCGTCCTCGAGGCCAAGGGGGGCGGATTGCTGGGCGGCTGCCGCGAGGAGGAACTCAGGCAGATGCAGCCCGCCGATGCCGTCGCGTTCTTCCGCGCCCAGGGCATCCGCGGCACGCACACCGAGATCGAAACCGCGTGCGCGCCGTACGGCTACCATCCGCTCAGCCTGCGGCTGCTGGCCGGCCTGTTCGCGCGCGATTTCCAGCAGCCCGGCGACGTCGCCGCGGCGAAGCGACTGGACGTGAGCGGCGACCAGGTCCAGCGCCAGCATCACGTGCTCGAGACGGCCTACGACAGCTTGGCGCCGTCGCGGAAGGCACTTCTGGGCCGCATCGCCTGCTTCCGCAGCCCGGTAAGCTACGAGACGCTCAAGGCGTTGGCGGATGAGGAACGACAGAGAGGCAAGAAGACGAAGCGACGGGGACGCAAAGACTCTCTCCCTATCGCCCCTTCACCGCTCGACTCGGACCTGCGTGACCTGGTCGCGCGCGGGCTGTTACACCACGACGTGCGGGAGGGCCGGTTCGACCTGCACCCCATCGTGCGCCGTTACGCCTACGATCGGCTGGCCGCGCCCGACCGCGCCGCTGCTCACGCCGGGCTGCGCGATTACTTCGCCGCCGTACCCGCGCAGGACAACGTGACACGTCTGGAAGATCTCGCCCCCGTCATCGAACTCTATTACCACACCGTCCGCGCCGGAGAGTTGGACGAGGCCTTCACGCTCTTCCGAGATCGAATCAACAAAGCCGCTTACTATCAACTCGGCGCGTACCTGCTGCAAATTGACCTGTTGCGCGCGCTCTTCCCCGACGGCGAGGACCGCCCGCCGCGCCTGAAACGCAAAAGTGACCAAGCCTTTACGCTGAACGAGTTGGCAAACTCCTACAGCCTCACCGGCCAGCCCCGCCGCGCCGTACCGCTGTATGAGGCATCCAATGACATTGACCAGAAGCGTGGCGCCAAGGGCGGCGTCGCCAGCGGCTTGGGAAACGTGGCTGACGACCAATTGAAGCTCGGCGCGTTGCGGGCCGCCGAGGCCAACCTGCGGCGCAGCTTCGTGCTCAGCCGGGAGGCCACTGCCGAATTCGACGAGGCGCTTGCGCACCAGGAATTGGGCCGGCTGTTGGCTTACCGCGGCGCTTGGGGCGAGTCGGAAACGGAACTGGCGACGGCGCTGAAGATGTACATGTCGCTAGATGCCGTGCATGGCCAAGGTATCGTATGGGCCTACCGCGCCCGGCGCGAGCTGCTCTGGTTGCGCATCACTTCTCACGCCGCGGTCCGCAATCCGACATTCGCAAGTGAATCGGCTCGCCGCGCGCTGACACTGGCGGACCAGGTCGCTCGCGAGGATGTTCCAGTCGAGTACGACTACGTCCGCGCCCACTGGCTGCTGGGCGCAGCGCATCGCGTCGCCGGCCAGCCGGACGAGGCCGAGCGCCACCTGCACGAGGCGCTGGAGCGATGCCGCCGCATCAACATGGTGGACCATGAAGCCGACATCCTCATCGACCTGGCGCGGCTCCGCGCCGCCGCGGGCGCCGACGACGAGGCCCTGCGGCTGGCCGACGAGGCGCGGGTAATCGCCGAGCGCAGCGGTTACGTCCTGCAAGGCGCGGACGCCCACCTGGAACTCGCCCGGCTCGCGCTGGCCCGCGGCGACCACTCCGCCGCCCGCCAGCACGCCGACGAATCGCACCGCCTCGCCACCTGCGACGGCCCGCCCGACCATACCTACGCGGCCGCGTACGCCGAAGCCGCCGCCCTCCTCGCCAGCTTGCCTCCGCAGCGCGATGGAGGTCCAAGTGTCGGATAGAGATGGCTCGGAAGACGTGTTGCGTGAACATCCAGTCCCGGGCGCGCATTCCGTTCGGACGAAGATGGTCCGCTCACGATCGACGATTCTCGTGCCCGAATCCCGTTGAGCCCTTCGATCCATGCTCAGAGTTGGTCGCGATGTACGCGATCGTGTCCCAAGCATTCCGAATCCCGATGAACACCAACCCCAACGTCACCCCCGCCACGAGCGCCAACCCCACCGACGGCTGCCGCGACCAAAGCACCGCCCCCACCACCAGAGTCAGATAAGCCACGAGCGGCAACACGACATGCCAAACCGTGTCCTCCAGACCCGGCCGATACCCAACCGGCCGCCGAGCCCGCCTCATCACGATCACCCCGTACAACACCCCGAACACCCCGCAGACCAAGAGGGTGTACTGCAACCCCGAAGGCGAGTCCCACGGCACACTCAAGATCCCCGACAAGAGCAGCGCCGCGCAGAAGTGGAGGACGGTAGGCGTCCCGAACGCCGCGATCTCCCCCGACGACGTCCCCCGACCAGAGTTCGCGACCAGAGCGATGACCACGAACTGCAGCCCGATCAGCGCCCCCGCCACCGACCCCGCGATGACGTAGAAGTTTATTCCCACCGCGAGAACCGGTACCCCAAAGCCGGACTCCCAGACCCCTCGTAAGCCAGCCGCCCCACGAGCAACGCGAACGGCTCCATGTACCGCGCCGACTTCAAAGGCCCCGCATCCACCGGATCGAACCCCGCATCGCGAATCAACTCGACGACCATCTCCTTGGCCCCCGAGTCATCCCCGCAGTAAACCAACGAAGCCCGGGAGGCCTGAGCCCGAGCCGCGTACACCCCGAAGAGAACCTCGCTCGGCACCGTGGCGAACGCCGAGACGACCCGAGCCGAAGGAACCATCCGAGCCAGCTCCTCCGCCCCCGAAGACCGATGCCCCACCACGAGCGTCGTATCCGCATCGTTCAAAGGCAGCGAGCAGCTCATGATGACTTTCCCGGACAGATCCCCCGCCTCCCGAAGCACGTCCGAGAACCGCGACCAGTGCACCGCCAGAAGGAGGACGTCCGATGAAGCAGCCGCCTCCCGAGGCGTCCCCGCCCGCGCCGACCCCCCCGCCTCCCGTGCGAGGGACTGAAGCTTTGCAGGCGTGCGCGCGTAGCTGAAGACGACCTCGTGCCCCGCGCGCGCGAATATCGTCCCGAGCTTCCCGCCCATCAACCCTGATCCCAGAATGCCGACGCGCATCATCGCCCCGTCAGCCGCTCGAGGTGCTCCGGGTACCGAGCCCCCTGAAGCGCAATCCCCGAAGCCGCTCCCTCGATCTCACGAAGATCTTCCGGCCCAAGCGAGACCGCCAGAGACCCGAGGTTTTCATCCAGCCGCGAAAGCTTCGTCGTCCCCGGGATGGGAACGATCCACGGCTTCCGGGCCAGAAGCCACGCGAGCGCGATCTGCTCCGGCGTCGTCTTCCTCGAAGAAGCGAGTGACTGAAGCAGATCGACCAGCGCCTGGTTCGCCTTCCGGGCCTCCGGAGTGAACCGAGGGACGACGTTCCGGAAGTCGGAAGCGTCGAAGGTCGTCGACGAGTCGATCTTCCCCGTGAGGAACCCCTTCCCCAGAGGGCTGAAAGGAACGAAACCACAGCGAGTACTCGCTCTGCACCGCCGTGACCGGCTGGACCGCGTGCGCGCGACGGATCGTCTGCGCCCCGGCCTCTGAGAGGCCGAAGTGTTTGACCTTTCCCGCAAGGATCAGGTCCCTCACCGCCCCCGCCGTCTCCTCGATGGGAACATCCGGATCGACGCGGTGCTGATAGAGGAGGTCGATGGCGTCGACCCTCAGGCGCTTGAGCGAGGCCTCGGCGACCTCCTTGATGTGAGCCGGCCCGCTGTCCAGGGCGGACCAGCGCCCCGCGTCGGGGCCGGGCTTGAACCCGAACTTGGTGGCGATGACCACCTTCCCCCGGAAGGGGGAGAGGGCTTCGCCGACCAGCTCCTCGTTCGTGAAGGGGCCGTACACCTCGGCGGTGTCGAAGAAGGTGATGCCGCGATCGACGGCCGACCGGATGAGCGAGATCATCTCCCGCTTGTCGGCGGCCGGCCCGTAGCCAAAGCTCATCCCCATGCACCCGAGCCCGAGCGCGGAGACCTCGAGGCCGCTTCTTCCGAGCGTGCGCTTTTTCATGTGAAGTCCTCCCTGAACGGAATTCCGGGAGTCTAGGACATGCGGTTCGGCCTCGGCCGCCCGGATGGTACCCTGCGTCCGCCATGCCCAACTCCCGCCGCCCCCGCGTCTCCGCCGGCCTCGGGCGGCTCGCCCGGGCGAAGCTCCCCCAGCTCAAGGGAAGACGCGTCGGCCTCCAGCACGGCTTCACCGGCAGCCTCTACTCCGGGACTCGATCCCCCACCCCCGAGATGCTGAAGCAAATCGGCATCCGCGTCCACACCTTCGGAGGTAGAATCGTCACGTGCACGACCGTATCCTGAAGAGAATCCGCGACCTCGTTCGCCTTCGTCGATACGTGGTGACCGCGCATGCTGTCGAGGAGATGGACGCAGACGGCCTGTCGTTGTTCGACGTGGAGAGTTGTCTGTTGGTTGGAAGAATCATCGAACGGCAGGTCGACCGGACCACAGGGCAACGGAAATACCTCGTCAAAGGACGGAGCCTCGACGGCGACGAGCTCGTCGTGGCTGTGGTCAAGATCAGCCCAACGGGCAAGCTCGTCCTTCTCACCATCTACACCGAGTGACAAGGGTATGAAGAACAGAATCTGTGATATCTGCGGGCGCCGCGGGGCCCAGATTCGGCGCGTGACGAGGAGCTATGGGCGCGGCGCCGACCTCCTCGTCGTCGAAAACGTCCCGATCGTCAGTTGCCCGCATTGCGGCGAGAGCTACTTCAGCTCCGAGACGCTTCTCGAACTGGAGCGAATCAAGCTCCACCGCCGGAACTTCGCCAAGTCACGAAGCGTGGCGGTTGCGAGCTTCGGCTGATGCACGGAGAAGTTCAAGACTTGGCCATCGCTTCGGAACCCTGATGCCCCCCTCCGGCCGCCCCCGCGTCCTCTGCGGCCTCGAGCGCCTCGCGCAGGCGAAGCTCCCGCAGCTCAAGGGACGCCGCGTCGGCCTCCTGATGCATCCCGCCTCCGTCGCCCGAGATCTCCGCTCCGCCCGCGAGATCCTCCACGACATCTGCAAGAGCAGGCTGACGGCGCTCTTCGGCCCGCAGCACGGCTTCGCCGGCGAGAAGCAGGACAACATGATCGAGTCGGCGCACATGAAGGACGCCGACTACGGCATCCCCATCTTCAGCCTCTACTCCGAGACGCGATCCCCGACTCCCGAGATGCTGAAGCACATCGACACGCTGGTGGTGGACCTCCAGGACGTCGGCACGCGCGTCTACACGTTCGAGTGGACCACCGCGCTCGCCCTCGAAGCCTGCGCGCAGGAAGGGAAAGCGGTCGTCGTCCTCGACCGCCCCAACCCGCTAGGGGGAACGGAAGTCGAAGGGAATCTGATCCAGCCCGGTTACGAGAGCTTCGTGGGACTCCACCCCGTCCCGATGCGACACGCCCTCACGCTGGGAGAAATGGCGCTGGTCGTCAACGGGAGACTTGCGCAAAGAAGAGGACGCCCGAGCGCCGATCTCACCGTTGTCCCGATGAAGGGATGGCGGCGAAAGATGACCTTCGAGGAGACCGGCCTCCCGTGGGTCCTCCCGTCACCGAACATGCCGACGATAGAGACCGCGTACGTCTACCCCGGCCAGGTCCTCCTCGAAGGGACGAACGTCTCGGAAGGACGAGGGACGACGAGGCCCTTCGAGATCTTCGGCGCTCCGTGGCTCGACCCGAGAGCCCTCGCGAAGCGACTGGCGAAGCGTCGCCTTCCCGGCTGCGTGCTTCGCCCCCACAACTTCGAGCCGACCTTCCACAAGTTCAAAGGGGAGAACTGCGCCGGATTCCAGATCCACGTCACCGATCGAAAGAGATTCAAGCCCTATCGGACGACGCTCGCGATCCTCCAGGAGATCGTGAAGATCCACCGCGATCGGTTCGAGTGGAAACAGCCGCCGTACGAGTACGTGACCGACCGCCCGCCAATCGACGTCCTCACCGGTGACCCGCGCGTGAGAGAGGCGATCGAGGAAGGGGCCGACCTCACCAAGCTCGAAAAGACCTGGGGCGCAGACCTCCGCGCTTTCCGCCGCGAGGTCAAACCGCATCTCCTGTACCCCGAGTGAGCATGTTCTCCTCCCGGACCGCGTGGAATCGCACCGAGAACCGCCTCGCGGCCGCGCGGAAGAGTCGCGCCGCTCCCGTCATCGATCTCACCGAGTCGAACCCGACCCGCTGCGGCATCACAGTCGAAGGCGACAAGATCCGCGCCGCGCTGGCGCAGCCCGAGATCCTGAAGTACGACCCCGATCCGAAAGGGAGGCTCGAGGCGAGAGACGCGATCGCCCGTCTCTACCCCGACCTCGGCGGCGGCCGAGCGGCGAGCCAGATCGTCCTCGGCGCGAGCACGAGCGAGGCCTACGCCTGGCTCTTCCGTCTCCTCGCGGAGCCCGGCGACGAAGTCCTCGTGCCGTCGCCGTGCTATCCGCTCTTCGACGACCTCGCGCGCCTCAACGACGTGACGCTCCGGACGTACCCGCTGATGGAGGCGGCCGGGTACCGGATCGATCTCGATCGCCTCGTCGAGTCAGCCGGCCCCCGCGCGCGGGCGGTCCTCGTCGTCACCCCCGGAAACCCGACGGGGACATTCCTCAAGCACGACGAGCTGGCGGCCCTCGACGGGATCTGCGCCGAGCGCGGTCTCGCCCTCGTCGCCGACGAGGTTTTCTCGGACTACGGCCTCGGCCGCGACGAGAGCCGCGTTCGGACCGTCGCCCGGGACGGCGCGCGCGCTCTCACCTTCGCGCTGAACGGCCTCTCGAAGATGCTCGCGCTCCCGCAGCTCAAGCTCGGCTGGATCGCGACAGCCGGCCCCGAGAAGGAAGTGGGGGAGGCAATCGCGCGCCTCGAACTGATCGCCGACACGTACCTCTCGGTGAACACGCCGGTGCAGGTGGCGTCCGCGGATCTCCTCAATCTCCGCCCGGCGATCCAGGCTCGCGTCCGCGCGCGGCTCACGGCGAACCGGCGAACGCTCGCGCGCCTTCTCGCGCCCCCGCATCCGGCTCACGTCGTGCCGTCCGAGGGTGGATGGTCGGTGATCCTGAGGGTCCCCGCGACGCGGACCGACGAGGAGTGGGCGCTCGCGCTTCTCGAGGAGGACGGCGTCCTCGTCCAGCCCGGCTACTTCTACGATTTTCCCGACGAGGGGCGGCTCGTGGTGAGCCTTCTCCCCGACGAGGAGGATTTCACCGAGGGCACGGCGCGGATCGCACGGAGGATGGTAGCGGGATGAACTACTGCTCGCGCACGAGGTCCCAGAATCCACGGGGGTCCACGATGTCGAGTGATGCCTCGCCCGCGATGTCGAGAAGGTCACGGTCACTCGTCACGAGCACGTCGGCGCCAGCCGCCTCAGCCGAGGCGAGCACCCACGCGTCGTCCGGATCGCGAATCACGGTCTTGGAGGGGCTCCTTGGTTTCGGCACCACCTCGTTCTCGCGAAGGAATCGCTCGATCTCCTGCACGTTCTTGACCGGCATTCTGAAGCGCAGGCGAAGAACACGCCGAAGTTCGGTGAGAACGACGTCGCCGGTCACCAAGGTGTGTTCAGCGAGAACGTGGCGAAGGACATCGGCGCAGAGTCCGCGAGTCGCGAAGGCACTGACGAGCACGTTCGTGTCGAGGAACACCTTCACGAGACGTCTCGAGCGATCTCCTCATCCGTCAAGTACCCACGGGCTTCCGCAAACGGCAGCACCTTGCGCCTCAACCGTTCGAAGCGCAGGAGGTTCAACTGTCGCCGCAGTGCGTCGCGTACAAGGTCGCTTCGTGTCCGTCCCGTCTGTCGGGAAAGTCGGCCGAGCAGCTTCTCCAGGTCGGGGTCCAGTCGAATCGTGATGGCGTTTTTCATGTCATACAACGTACTACACGCACCCATATCGGGCAAGGGCCCGCCGGCAAAGGGCTGGAGCCGCAGCAAGAATCCTGCGATCCTGCTGTTGACCGGCGTGTGACAGAATGAAGCTTCGTCTCACCCGCTGACAGGAGAATGCGCCGTGCCCGACAAGAAGAATCTTGAAGCCGCCGTCAAGGATCTGTGGCCCGAGCTGCAGTGGATCGAGAGCGCCGCGCTCAGGGAGAAGACCCTTCGCACGTGGTGCGTCGCCTTCGAGCGGAGCCCCCTCGAGCCCAATGACCTCCACGAGATCCCGTACACGCTCCTGATACCGAACTGCAAGGTCTCCTTCATCGCCCACAAGAGGTCGGTCGTCCACATCTCGGTCGAGTCGGCGAAGGCGATGCGGAAGTTCTACGCGGACGATCTCCCGATCGACATGGACGTCCTGACGTCGGGGTCAATCCTGATCGACGTCGGCAAGCTCCTCGAGTACGAAAGGATCGGCGGGAAGCTGAGGCAGAGCGCGAAGGGGCAGCTCCTGAGGCACCCTTTTTCGGGGGCGGGGCTGTGCCAGGAGATGGGATTACCCGACGAGGTGACCCACATGGTCGCGACGCACGCGAAGGAGGGGGGGTTAGGGAAGCGGACGGCCGAGGGGTGGATCGTCCATCACGCCGACTTCATGTCGTTCGAGGCGATGAAGGACCGGCTGATCGTCATCTGACGTCGCCGAGGATTTCGCGCACTTTCGATCTCAGCGCGCGCGGCGTGAAGGGCTTCGGGAGGATGGGAAGCCCTTCGGGGATCTCGTCGCCCGGCTTCCCCGACATGATCAGCGTCTTCATCCCCGGCCGGCGCCGCTTCAGCTCGGCCGCAAGTTGCACGCCGCTCCGCCCCGGGAGCGTGAGGTCGGTGATGGCGAGGTCGATCGGGTCGAGGTGCCGGTCGGAGGCCGCGAGCGCTCCCTCGATGTCTCCCGCCTGGATCACGGAGTACCCGTCTTTCGCGAGGATCTCGCAGACCAGCTCGCGGATGCCGTCCTCGTCGTCCACGACGAGGATCGTGGAAGCCACGGGCGGGGTCAGTTCGGCGCCCCGGCGCCCGAGCCGGGCGGGGACTTCACGAGGCTCTCGAAGACGAACCGGGCCTGGGCGAACTCGCGCTGGGCCTCGTCGAAGCGTCCGGTGGCCAGGTAGATCCTCCCGAGGTTGAGGTACGGGTAGTGGCGCGGCTCGTAGCGCCTGGCCGCTTTCGCCTTCTCGAACCAGGTGATGGCCTCCTCGAGTTTCCCCTGCTTCATCATGTAGGAGCCGATGTCGTTGTAGGGGTTGCCGAACTCGGGGTCGACGGCGATCGCGCGGTGGCACTCGGTGATCGCGTCGTCGAGCCGGTTCAGGTGCGAGTAGGTCCAGCCAAGAAACGTGTGGGCCTCCGGCGTCGCGAAGCTCTCGATCGACTTCTGGTAGAGATCGACTGCGGAGTCGTAGCTCTTGTCCATCTGGGCGCGGTACGCCTCGTCGAAGAGCATGCGGGCGCGCTCGCGCCGGTCCATGTCGTCCATGCCCGCGATTATAGACGTCCTCAAGGTGAGCGCGAGCTTGTTGGATCGTAAACTCGGTTCCGACTCCACATCTTGCCGCCATGACCTGGCTGGTCTCGCCTGAGCTCGAGTCGCCCCCTCAGCAGGCGTGCCTGAGCTCGTGGGGCTTCATCCTGGTGGGGTCCGGCCACTTGAGGGATCGCCAGTAGACGTCCTTCCACCCCTCGGGCACCTCCGTCTTCGAGGGGAAGAGCCTCCTCGAGAGCACCCGCTGCCAGCTCCAGCGGGCGTCTGTCAGCTCGAGCCTCATCGCCGGCGTGCCGTCACGGGGCTTTCTCTCCGACCGGGGCTTCACGAAGTTCCTCCAGATGGCGGTGAGGAACCCCCGCTCGAGCACCCCCTCCAGCCGCCTTCCGAAGGCGATCGTTTCGCGTCGGTGGTGGGCGATG
Source organism: Acidobacteriota bacterium (assembly GCA_016195325.1). Taxonomy (NCBI): domain Bacteria; kingdom Pseudomonadati; phylum Acidobacteriota; species Acidobacteriota bacterium. The sequence continues at coordinate 52,610 of JACPZX010000022.1, read as the reverse complement.
GTGTGTCGGAGGATGCGGTGCAGGAGGTCGACCGAGAAGAGCGCTGCATCCCGGGCTTTCGCCTCGGCGCTTCGAGGGGTGCCTCGGGGTCCGCGCTCGGGGTTGGGGAAGGCCTGGTGCTCGAAGCGGTGGCGGTCGGGGTGAGTGGAGACGGCCTTGTGGTAGTCGGTGTGGCCGTCGGTGAGGAGGGAGATGGTCCCCTTCGCTTTGCCGGCAAGGAGAGTCAACAGCCGAGTGGCGGCGTTGAAGTAGGCATCCTTGGGGATGGAGCGGGTGAGGCGGTCAGGGTCTCGCTCTCTGAGCCAGGGGGTTGCGCTTGCGCGGTGGTGAGGGGCCTGGTCGAGGGAGTAGACGAACCAGGAGGACTTGCCGACAGCGGTGCCGAACCCGACGGGGCGGTCCTGGGAGTGGACGAAGGACTCGAAGTCGTCGTAAACGATGGGCTCGGAGAGGTCAGGGAGAGATGAGAGGGAGCGGGCGAGAAGGAGGAGCGAGTGGCGCCCGAGCCGTGCGGAGCGGCGGGCGATGGTCGTGGGGGAGCAGAGAAGGGAACGTGCGAGTTGGCGGAAGGCGGAGCCGGCGTTGAGCCCTGCGGCAATGGGGAGGGAGAGCGTGGGGCGCTTGAGGTAGTAGGAGAAGGCGAAGGTCTGGAGCGAAAAGGTGCGTTTGCAGATGAGACAGAGAAAGCGGGGGACACGTCGCCGGTCACAAAGACGCAGGAAGGAGCCGTGGCGCTGGAAGTGGAAGGGAACGCTGGAAGAGGGCGAGTGGGCGGAGCACTCGGGCCAGGGGCAGTGAGGGGGAGTGAATCGGGAGGGGAACACCCGCTCGAGAGGGACCTTCGGCCAGCGCATGAAGGCCGGGTAGGGCAACTGCCGTGCCGCCCGTAAGAGACACCATCCACACGAGCAGGTCCAATGGTGACGTTCGCCTGTGGACGGAGAAGCGTAACGCTGGGTTACAGATCCGCGCGGCGGAACCGGAAAAGATCCAACAAGCTCAGGGTCACTTTGGCCAGCCTCCCGAGCGGTGGAACTGGGTGATGAGGTCCCAGGCCTCCTGGGCCCGGTCGGCGACCCTGAAGAGGCGCGTGTCCTCCGGGGAGATCAGCCCTTCCTCCGCGAGGTAGGCCCAGTCGATCGCCCGCTCCCAGAACTCCCGGCCGAAGAGGACGATGGGGAGGGGCGCGACCTTTCCCGTCTGGACGAGGGTCAGCGTTTCGAAGAGCTCGTCGAAGGTCCCGTACCCTCCGGGGAAGGCGACGAGCGCCTTCGCCCGCATCAGGAAATGCATCTTGCGCACGGCGAAGTACCTGAACTGGAAGTTGAGCTCGGGGGTGACGTACGGGTTGGGCGCCTGCTCGTGCGGGAGGGTGATGTTCAGCCCGACGCTGATGGCGCCGGCGTCGTGCGCGCCGCGGTTCGCGGCCTCCATCACGCCGGGGCCGCCGCCGGTCACGATGACGTACTCCCGGTGCCCCTGCACCTGGCAGGTGGACGAGACGATGCGCGCGAACTCCCTCGCCTCGTCGTAGAAGCGTCCCTGCTCCACGCGCTTCCGGGCCGCCGCCTGCGCCGCGGCGCCTTCCGGCGCCGCGGAGGCCTGCGCGAGAGCGGCCGAGGCCACGGCGGGCTCGACGATGCGGGCCGACCCGAAGACGACGATCGTCGAGTTGACGTGCTGCTCGTTCTGCACGATCTCGGGCTTGAGCAGCTCGAGCTGGAGCCGTACCGGGCGCAGCTCCTCGCGGTTGAGGAACTCGATGTCCTCGAAGGCCTTGAGGTACGAGTCGGTCACAGCTCCACCACCTCGTCGAGCTGAGGGGCGCGCGCGTCCCACCCCAGCTCGTCATGGAGCCGCTTCGCGAAGGTGTCGGCCGAGTGCGGCTCGCCGTGGACGACGAAGGCGCGGCGGCTCTTTCCGCGAAGGGGCTCGAGCCACTTCATCAGCTCCCCCGCGTCGGCGTGGCCGGAGAGGCCGTGGACCGTGCCGATCGTGGCCCGAACCGGGACGCTGATCCCGTGCAGCTTGAGAGTGCCGGCGCCGTCGGCGAGGGCGCGGCCGCGGGTCCCCGCCGCCTGGTATCCGGCGAGCATGATCACGTGGCGCGGATCGGGCGCGTAGTGCCGCAGGTGGTGCAGCACGCGCCCGCCGGTGAGCATGCCGCTCGCCGAGATGACGACCCCCGGCCCCTCGAAGGAGTTGAGCTGCTTGGACTCCTCGCGCGTCCGGTGCAACACGACGTACGGGCCGGTGAGCTTCGACGGCTCGCCGCCGGGGGTGGGGTCGTCCTGCCGGTGCTCGGCGGGGTACTGGCTGTAGAGCTTCGTCGCGTCGACCGCCATCGGGCTGTCGATGTGGATCTTGAGCTCGGGAAGCCGCTTCCTCTCCATGAGAGTGCGCAGGATGTAGATGACCTGCTGCGCGCGCCCGACCGCGAAGGCCGGGACGAGAAGGACTCCCCCCCGCTCGAAGGCCCGGCGGGCCAGGGCCTCGATCTGATCGAAGAGATCCTCCGGAGAGTGCGACCGATCGCCGTACGTCGACTCCACGAGAAGGACGTCGCACTGGGGGGGCGGCCCGGGATCGGGATAGAGCGGCACGTCGTACCGGCCGACGTCGCCGCTGAAGAGGATGTCGAGCTTGCGGCCGGCGTCCTCCGCGTGCAGCTCGATCATCGCGGAGCCGAGCAGGTGCCCCACGTCCGCGAACCGGAAGGAGAGATGGCGCGAGAGCTCCTTGACCGTCCCGTAGGGATGCGACTGCACGAGCCGCATCGTGCGGACGACGTCCTCCGTCTCGAAGAAGGGCTTCGCGGGACGGTGCTTCGTCGTTCCCTTCCAGTTCCGGTACTCCGCCTCCTCCTCGTGGAGGTGGGCGGCGTCCATCAGCATGAGCGAGAGGAGGTCGTGCGTCGGCGGCGTGCAGTAGACGGGGCCGCGGAACCCCTCGCGGACGAGCCGGGGGAGGTACCCCACGTGATCGATGTGCGCGTGCGTGAGCACCACCCAGTCGACGCGCCACGGCTCGAAGGGCGGAGGGTTCCAGTTCCGGAGCCGAAGCTCCTTGAGCCCCTGGAAGGCGCCGCAGTCGACGAGCAGGCGATCGTTGTCGGCGCTGAGGAGGTAGCGCGAGCCGGTGACGGTGCGGGCCGCGCCGTGGAAGCCGAGGCGGATCAAGCCCGCCGCGCGCGGACGATGGCGAGGATCTCGTCGTCCGAGAGGATGTGCGTCCGCTCCTTCGCCGCCTTCAGGATCGCGTCGACGAGATCCCTGTCGGGCTCGACGTCGTGGGCCGCGAGCCAGTGCGAGACGTTCGAGGCGCCGGACATGAAGCCGATCTCGATCTTCTGCGTCCGCCCGACCATCGAGGCCGGCACCCCCGAGTAGACGCGGTCGGCGAGCCAGTCCTCGCCGATGCGGCGCGCCTTGATGATGGCGGCGGCGTGCACCCCCGTCGCCGTCCTGAAGGCGTCGTCTCCCATCACCGGGTAGTTGATCGGGATGGGGACGCCGGCGGCCCGCGAGAAGGTGCGGACGTAGTCGTCGAGGCACGTGAGATCGGTGTCGATGATCCCCTCGAGCCTCAGATTGACGAGGAGCTGATCCATCGGCGTGTTGCCGCACCTCTCGCCGACCCCGAGCGCCGTGGCGTGGATCCGGTCGGCGCCGCTGGCGATCGCCATCATGCTGTTGGGGATGGCGAGGCCGCGATCGGAGTGGCCGTGCCAGTCGATGAAAACGCGCTCCCCCGACTCGAGGACGACCTTCTTCACGAACTTCAGGAGGTGCCGCACGCCGATTGGCGTCGCGTGGCCGACGGTGTCGCAGACGCAGATGCGCGTGGCGCCGGCCTCGATCGCCGCCGTGTAGAGCCTTCGCACGGCGTCGGGGGTGGCCCGCGTCGTGTCCTCGGTGACGTACGTGACGGGGAGCCCGTTCTTCACGCCGTGCTCGATGGCCGTGACCGAGAGCCTGAGGACGTGATCGAGCGACCAGCTCTCCGCGAGCTGCCGTATCGACGACGAGCCGATGAACGCGCACGCCTCGACCGCCACGCCCGTGGCCTGCGAGACCTCGACGAGGGCCTGCACGTCCGACACGACCGTCCGGACCGCGCAGTTCGGGCGGATCTTCATCCGGTGGTCGCGGATCTCCTCGACGATGCGGGTGATGTCGGCGACGGCGCGGGGGCCGGCCCCCGGAAGCCCGATGTCGACGCCGCGGATCTCGAGCTTCTCCATGAGATGGACGAGGCGCAGCTTGTCCTCGATGGGCGGGTCCGTGACCGAGGGGGACTGGCAGCCGTCGCGGAGCGATTCGTCGTTCAGCTCGAGGTTCTCTGCGTGCCGGAAGGCGAAGCCGTCCTTCCGGTTCCAGTCGTAGATGAGCTCCGATTCCGCGGGGACGTGGTCCATCGAAGGATCTCCTGCGAGCCCCGTCATCATTTCCCGTGACGCCCCCTTCGTCAAGGGCGGCGGGGGCGGTACAATCGCGGCGTCGCACCGGTTGCCCGCCGGGGCGCCCGTCGTCCGCCAGGAGGTGACGCGTGAGCGCGAAGACCATCGTCAAGTCCGCCGGCGCGCGGTGGGAGCCGAGCAAGATCCCCGGCGTCAGCTACAGACCGCTTCTCATGTTCGCGGAGCGGAACGCCGGCACGTATCTCGTGAAGATGGAGCCCGGCACGCGGTATCCCGCGCACGAGCACCCGGAGGGGGAGGAGGTCTTCGTCGTCGAGGGATCGATGCGGGTCGGCGGCGATTCGCTGGCCGAAGGCGACTACCTCTACACCCCCCCCGGCGGCGTCCACGACGCGGAGACAAAGGGTGGCTGCGTCTTCTTCGTGAGGCTACCGGCCGCGGCCCGCTTCCTGAAGTAATCGCCCGCGCAGGTCATCGCGGGAGGGCCGCGAGCTCCTTCTCCACGTCGCCCCGATCCGTTGCGTCCTCGGGCGCGAGCTCGAGATATCTCCCGAGGTGCGCCGCCGCGTCGATCGTCTGGCCCGTGCGGGCGTAGAGCCGCCCGAGATCGCGATGCGCCGGGGCGTAGTCGGGGGCGACCGCCAGCGCGCGAAGGAACTCCGCGGCCGCCCGCGCTGCGCCGTCCGGCGAGTCATCCGTGGCCACGATGATGAGCCCGGTGTAGTGGTGCGCGACCGGGTCGCCGGGGCGGTGCGCGAGAACGCGGTCGAACCCCTTCGCCGCGAGGTGGTACCGCTTCAGGTCGAAGTCGGCCACCGCGTTCTCGCGGATCAGATCCAGCATCGTCGTCTCGTAGACGTCGTCGTTCGCGCGGCGCGCGGCCGGGGGCGGCGCCGGGTAGTGGCGATCGATCTCGGCCTCGAGGTTCTCCTTCCGGACCTCGTTCGTCGAGTGGTTGCCGTAGAAGAAGTTCTCGACGCTCCCCTCGTCGCCCTCGACGTCGTTGAAGGCCACCCAGATCTTCGGCCCCTCGGCCGGGTCGTACCCCGCCTCGACCGCGTAGCGCAGCCCGACCCGGTCGGCCTGATCCTCGAGGCCGCGCCCGTAGCCGTTCACCGCGGCGGAGAGGCCGAGCTCGAGGCCGAGGCCGACCATGAACTGGGGATACACGCCGCTCGTCCTGCGGCCGAACTGCACGCCGAGGATGACGGCGCCGATCTGCGCCGGGAAGAAGGCGGAGACCCCCGCCTTGTACTGTCGCTGCCCGTGCCTCTCCGTGACGTGGGCGACCTCGTGCCCGAGGACGATGGCGAGCTGCGCCTCGTTGTCGAGCCTCGCCAGGAGGCCGGTGTGGACGTAGATCGATCCGTTCGGAAGGGCGAAGGCGTTGAGCGTGGGATCCCTGATGATCCCGAACGAGTAGAACGCCTGCGCGGCCGCCCATGGGGGGACGACGCTTCCGCCGACCTTCTGGACGTACTCGACGATCGCGGGGCTCGTGACGATCCGATCCGACCCGTCGAGCTTCGACGACTCGGTGAGGGACATCCGCTGCACGCGGTCCGCGAACGAGCTCCCCGGGGCCTCCTCGCGAACCTTCACGCGGCGCGCGAGGAAGCGACCTCTCTCGTCGAACGAGCCGTCCGCCTCGGCCCACCACCCCGGCTTCACCCCGGCGAGCCCCTCCGCGTCGCCGCGGACGCGCCCCCCCTCCGCGAGGAGCACGGTGGCCGAGTCGAGCGTCACGCTCCCTTCGGCCACGCGCTCGACGACGCCGGCGAGGTGATCGTCTCCCGCGCCGGCCGGGAGCGCCGCGCCGAGGGCGACGAGCGCGGCGAGAGCGGCCGATCTCGCGGAATCGGCGATCGCGCTCCGGGGGCTAGCGTGCCGAGGCGTTCGCCCGCCCTCCGTCGACGCTCAGCGTGATCCCGGTGATCCACCCCGACGCGGGGGAGGCGAGGAAGGCGATCGACTCGGCCACCTCTTCGGCCGTGCCGACGCGCCCGAGGGGGTGCGTCCCCTTGCACCTCTCGAGGAACGCGGCGTAGTCCGCCTCGGACATCCCGCCGCTCCGGTGGAGATCGGTGACGACGACGCCGGGGTTGACCGCGTTGACCCTGATCCCCTTCGGGGCGAGCTCGAGCGAAAGGCACTTCGTGAGCTGATCGACCGCGGCCTTGCTGACGCAGTAGGCGAGGATCCCGGGATAGGCCCTGAGCCCCGCGACGCTCGACAGGTTGATCACCGTGCCGCGCGTCGCCGCGAGGTGGGGGACCGCGTGGCGCGTCATGTCGAAGAGGGAGCGCACGTTGATCTCCATCGTCCGATCCCACGCGTCGAGGCTCGTCGTCTCGACCGTCCCCGCCTCGAGGATTCCCGAGGCGTTGACGAGGATGTCGAGGCCTCCCAGCCGGGCCGCCGCCTCGCGGACGCATCGCTCCCGCTCCGCGGGCTTCGCGAGATCCGCGGCGACGACGTGAGCCCCGCCGTCCCCCGCCCCCGCCGCGCGGCGAATCTTCTCGACCTCCGCCGCGGTTTCGGCCAGCCGGTCCTTCCGCCTCGCCGCGACGACGATCGACGCCCCCCGCCGCGCGAGCGCGAGGGCGGTGGCCCTGCCGATCCCGTTGCTGCCGCCCGTGACGAGCGCCTTCTTTCCCTGGAGATCCATGTCGTGTCGCCTCCGTTCGCGTGATCGAACGGGAATGCTATCACGCGATCAGCGCCCGGCGACGGGAGACCCGCTACTGTCTCGCGAGGCGCGCGATGTCGCGCTTTTTCCCCATCACGACGAGCCGGTCGCCGGTCTCGAAGGGGTGGCCGGGCGGGGGAGGGATGATCTCCTCCGGGTCTGAGGCCGTTCCCCGCTTCAGCGCGATGGCGGTGAGCTGGTAGGCCGCCGGGAGATCGAGCTCGGCCAGCGTGCGCCCGAGGAGGCTCGCAGGGACGGTGACCTCCTCGACGCCGTAGTCCCCGACGAGCGGAAGCACGGACGCGGCGGGGCGCGTCCCCATCCTGTACCGCGCCGAAAGAATCCGCCGGCGCAGCACCTCGCGGTCGAAGGCGCCGAGGATGTCGCGCCGCGTCACAACTCCGACGAATCGCGGCGCCGTCCCTCCCTTCAGCACCGGCAGCTCGCCGTACTCCTGGAACCAGAAGCGCTCCATGATCTTCGACACGGGATCCTCGGGGCTGACGGAGGGCATCTCGCGGGCCAGATCCGCGGCGAGCACGATCGTGCCGAGCACGGGGTCCTCGCTCGTCGCGAGCATGTCCTGGATCGCGATCAGCCCGTAGTAGTGGCCCGACGCGTCCACGACGTGCATCAGGTGCCGTCGGCTCTTGAGGAACGTCTCCATCACCGCGCGCGCGGGGAGCTCGGGAAGGATCGTCGGCGGATCGGGCCAGAGGACGTCCTCCACGCGGATCGCCTGCAGCGCCGATTCCTCGATCGCCGCGTCGAGGTCGACTCCCTTCCGCGCGAGCTTCTCGGCGTAGACGGACTCCTTCTTGAAGCGGCGCGCCACGAGGGCCGACACCGCGGCGCAGACGCCGATCGGCAGGAGCATCGCGTAGTCCTGGCTCATCTCGAAGATGAGGAACGTGGCCATGATCGGGGCCTGCGTCGTCGCCGCGAGGACCCCCGCCATCGCCACGAGCGCGTAGGCCCCCGACTCCGACGTGAGCGCCGGGGCCGCCTGGTGCAGCACCGTTCCGACGACGCCCCCGAAAGCCGCCCCGACGAGGAGGGTCGGCGTCATCACGCCGCCCATCCCTCCCGAGCCGATCGTCACGGCCGTGGCGACGAGCTTGCCGACGCAGATCGCGGCGAGGAGCGCGAGCGCGTAGTGCCCGTTCAGCGCGCCGAGCACGCCGTCGTACCCGTTCCCCCAGACGTGCGGAAGCCAGATCCCCATGGCGCCGACGAGGGCGCCCCCGAGCGTCAGCTTCGCGACGCCGTGCATCGGCAGCCGCTTCAGGAGATCGCCGATGCGCTCGATCCCGAGCGTGAAGAGGTTGCCGACGAAAGCGCACGGAATTCCGAGAAGGCCGAGGATGAAGTACTCCGTCACGCTCGCGGGCATGAAGGCGGGGATGCTGTAGAGCGGCCCCGGCTCGCTGAGGGCGCGCGCGACGAGGGTCGCCATGACCGAGGCGGCGACGAGCGGCCCGAAGACGTCCATCGCGAAGTTCCCGATGATGATCTCCATCACGAACAGCGAGGAGCCGAGCGGCGCGTTGTAGACCGCGGCCATCCCCCCCGCCACGCCGCACCCGATCAGGATGTTGCGGCGCGCCGGCGTGAGCCGAAGCAGGTGCGCGATGCCCGTCGCGATGGCGCCGGCGAGAGAGAGGATGGGCCCCTCGCGGCCGACCGAGCCGCCGCCGCCCATCAGGAAGAGGGAGCCGAGCGGCTTGAGAATCGTCGAGCGCAGCGTGAGGTTCCGCTGCTTGAGGATGACGGTCTCCATGATCTCGGAGATCCCCTCTCCCTTCGCGCCGTGGAGGAGATAGCGGACGATGAGCCCGGCGAGAAGGGCGCCTCCCGCGGGCATCGCGATCCGCATGTACCAGGGGAGGTGCGCGGCCGCGTCGATCATGGAGCCCGACTGGCCGAAGTAGAGGGTCTGGAAGCCTCTCGCGAGCCAGCGGAAGCCGGCGCCCGCGAATCCCGCGATCGCGCCGACGGCGACGAAGAGAACGAAGTAGAGGCCGCGCTCTCCGCGGAGCGAGGCGCGCGCCCGGATCACGAGGCGGCGCCGGCTCCGGGCGAGCTCGGCGGCCAGCCGCCGCGTCAGGCGCCCGCCTCCTTCAGGCGCCATGGGCCTGCGGGTTCACGAGGGGATCCCCTCCCGGATCCAGCTCGAGAGGCGATCGAGATCGAGATTCCCCCCCGACACGACCAGGACGACGGTCGATCCGGTGGGGAGATCGATCTTCCTCTCGAGGAGCGCGGCGAGAGGGCCGGCCCCCGCCCCCTCGGCGAGGATCTTGGCCCGGGTCAGGAGGAGAAGGATCGCCTCGAGGATCGACGATTCGCCGACGGTGACGACGTCTTGGACGAGGCGCCGGAGGAGGCCGAGCGTCTCCTGGGTTCCGGCGCGCCCCGCCATCCCCTCGGCGATCGAGGAGGCCCTCTCGAGGCGCACGACCTTTCCCTCGCGAAACGATCGGGCCATCGCGTCGGCCCGCTCGGGGTTCACGCCGAAGACGCGCGCCCCGGGCGCGAGGGCCGCGGCCGCGGTCGCGATGCCGCAGATGAGGCCGCCGCCGCCGACCGGGCACACGATCGCGTCGACCCCCGGGAGATCCTCGCAGATCTCGAGCCCCACCGTTCCCGCGCCGCAGACGACGTGAGGGTCGGCCGCCGGGTGCACGAAGATCATCCCCGTCCGGGAGCGGATCTCGAGGGCGTGCGCGAGGGCGTCGTCGAAGATGTCGCCGTGGAGGATCACCTCCGCCCCCATCGAGCGCGTCGCGTCGATCTTCGCGACCGGGGTGTTCGCCGGCATCACGACCTTCACCGGGATGCGCTCCGCCGCGGCGGCGTAGGCGAGCCCCTGGGCGTGGTTGCCGGCGGAGGCCGTGAGCACGCCGGCGCGCCGTTCCTCCGCGGTCAGATGGGCGACGCGGTTCAGCGCGCCGCGCGGCTTGAAGCACCCCGTCTTCTGCCAGTTCTCGGCCTTGAGGTGGATGTCATAGCCCGTCAGCTCGCGGAGATGCCGGCAGCGAAGCAGGGGCGTCCGGTGGATGTGCGGGCCGATGATCCTCGCCGCGTCGCGGATCGCGGCGAGCGTCAGGGACTCCTCGAGCTCGGCAGCCTTGGGGTCGGTCATCGAGGCGCGAGTCTAACAGAAGCGCCCGCGTTCCTTGACAGCCCGGAGGCGTGTCTTACTGGACGCGCCGCCCACACGGTTCGTCGGAATCGTTTCAGAGAGACAGAGACCACCCGAGAAGGGGACAACCAGGAGGAATCATGTACAGGAGATCTTCGTTCCATGAGCTCTTCGACGTTTTCCACGCCCTCGACAGCCAGCTGCCGGTCCGGGCCGGGGGGTACGTTCCGGCCGTCGAGTCGTTCACGAAGGATGGGCGGATCATCATCCAGGTCGAGCTTCCGGGCGTCGACGCCGCGGACGTGACGGTCTCCCTGACCGGCGCACATCCGCGAGGTCTCCCGTGGCCGTTTCGAGCGCGGCTTCACCCTGCCCGAAGGGCTCCGGACCGAGGAGCTGAAGGCACGGTTCGACAAGGGCGTCCTCGAGGTGAGCGTGCCCCTGCCTGCCGAGGTCCAGCCCCGTCGAATCGAGATCGAGGCCCCGGCGACGCATCAGATCAAGGCGGCGTGATCCGCGGCGCCCTCCGGCGCGCGTGAACCCTTCGCCCCGGGATTGCGGTAGAGTGGCTGAAATCCACCCGCCGCGGTCCCGGGGCGTCTCGCGTCCCGGCGCCGCGCGCGAGATCCTTGCGGAGGGTCGACCATGTCCAGCACGATGCCTGCCGAGGGCGCGCGCGCTCCTTCCTTCTCGGTGACCGCGCATGACGGCTCGACCGTCACGCTCTCTCAGTTCGCCGGGAAGAAGCACGTGGTGCTCTTCTTCTACCCGAAGGCGGACACCCCCGGCTGAACGGTGGAGGCGTGCGGGTTCCGCGACGCCATCGCCGAGATTCGATCGCTGGGAGCCGAGATCTTCGGGGCCAGCGTGGACTCCGTGAAAGACCAGAAGGCCTTCGCCGACAAGTTCCAGATCGCCTACCCGCTCCTCTGCGACACGGACAAGTCGCTCGCGAAGTCGTACGGCGTCCTCGGCGAGCGCGGCTCGGCGGGGCGCAGCACGTTCCTCATCGACAGGGCCGGCGTCGTGCGGAACGTGTGGCCCAAGGTCAGCCCCGCGGGTCACCCCGCGGAGATCATCACGGCTTTGAAGGCGTTGTGACGGAGTCCGCCTCGGCGGTGGCCATCGCCCCCGCCGGGGCGGGCGCGACGCGGAGGGTGTGAATCTTCGCGTCCTTGAGCGGCCGGAAGAAGGGGAAGCTCCGCTGGCCGCTCGTCGGCAGGCTCTCGAGGGCGCCGAGCGCGTCGTCGCCTCCCGCGAGCATCCCGAAGATCGTCATCTGACCGTCGAGCTTGGGGCTCTCGGCCAGGCTGATCATGAACTGCGATCCGTGATCGCTCGTCTCGCCGCGGAGCATCGAGAGCGAGCCGCGCTTGTGCTTGAGCGCCTTGTCGATCTCCGGCTTCAGGGAGTAGCCGGGGCTCGTGTCGCCGCTGCCCGAGCGGTCTCCGCCGCGCACTTCAATCCCCTTCACGATCACGTGGAAGAGCGTGCCGTCGTAATACCCCTGATTGGCGAGATCGTAGAAGTTGTGGACGTGCTCCGGCGCCTCCTTCCCGAAGAGGTCGAGCGCGAGCGAGCCGAAGTCGGTCTCGATCGTGGCACGGTACCGGACGTGGGGATCGAACTTCGGGATGACGACGAGGGGGACGGGGTCGGAGGAGAGGTCGGCCGACTGGAATCGCGCGACGTACTGGCCCGGCCTGTCGAGCCCGTCGACGGCGTCCCGCAGGTCCGCGATGACGCCGAAGAACCCACCGGCGGGGATGAACGCCGGCTGCTGGCGCGCGTCGGGGGCCGCGGCGCTCTTCTTCTTCAATCCCGAGCCCGCCGCGTCGAGCACGGTGACGTTCCCGAGGAGAGCGATCCCCTTCGAGTTGTCGTACGCGGTCTTCCCGGTGTTGAAGATCGCCACGCGCACCAGGACCGGCTCGCCGGCGTAGCAGAAGTTGCCGAGGCGCTCCACGGTCACCTGGACGGGGCTCTCCGGAGCCGCCTTTCCCTCCCGCGCGGCGGCGGGCCCGGCGGCCAGGGCGAGGGAGAGAGCGCACGCGATCAGGAGACCACGGGAACGTGCCGGCTTCGACATCCTCAGACGATTCACCCTCACCTCCAGGATCGCGCCGCGTGCCGGTGGCGCGTCAGTCGCTCCCGCCCGATCCGGCGGGGGTTCGCGCGACGACGGCCACGATGACCTCGCCGGCTCCAGCATCCTTCAGGACGCGCGCGCACTCGCACGCCGTCGCCCCGGTCGTCAGGACGTCGTCCACGAGAAGGACGGTCCGTCCCGCGATCCGCTCCCGTTCGCGATCGACCGCGGCGTACGCGCCCGCGACCGCCGCCCACCTCTCGACCCTCGATCGCCCCGCCTGCGGCGGGCCGTCCACCGTTCTGCGAAGCGCTCCGACGATCGCGGCGCGCCCGCCCGTCTCGCGGCGGATCGACCGGCCGACCTCCCGGGCGATCAGGTCCGCCTGATTGTAGCCTCGACGCCGAAGTCTTGGGCGGGACATCGGCACCGGCACGACGGCGGCATCGGCGGCCCGGCCGAGGAGCCCGCGCCCCTCGAGCGCCCCCGTGGCGAGCCGGCCGAGCGGGACGGCGAGGCGCCCGAGGTCACGGAACTTCAGGGCGTGAATCAGGTCGCGAAGCCTCCCCGCGTAGGCTCCGTACGCGGACGCCCCCGCGATGGGCGAGGGGAGCTCCAGGGCGCCGCCCGCTCCCTCGGGGAGCGGGACGACTTCGTCCCAGCACGCCTCGCAGGCTCCGAAGCGGCCCCATCCCATCGGGTGCCGGCAGCATGGACAATCCGCCTCGAGGAGGGCCCCGCCGACGTCGCGAAGAGCGGCGGCAACCCCTTCCACCGTGAGGGCGCGCCGGATGACGCGCGAGAGGCCGAAGGCCAGGCTCTGGAGTCCGAACACGCGTCCCCCGCAGGCGGCCGGCAGGGAGCGCGGGCATCCTAGAGGCCCGGCGCGGGCTCTTCAATGCGGTCGGAGTCAGGTGTGATCGAGGAGGGTTCTGCCCGTCATCTCGGCGGGCTGTGGGATCCCCATCGCCTCGAGAAGCGTCGGCGCGATGTCGGGGAGTATCCCGCCTTCCCTGAGCCTCATCCCCCGGAACCGCCGCCCCGCGAGGATCACCGGGACGGGGTTGAGCGTGTGCGCCGTGTGGGGTCCGCCGGTCTCGGGATCGATCATCTGCTCGGCGTTCCCGTGGTCGGCGGTGATGAGAATCGTCCCCTCGCGCGCCAGCGTCTCGCCCGCGATGCGCCCGACGCACTCGTCGATCGTGCGGCACGCGGAGAGCGCGGCCTCGTAGATCCCGGTGTGGCCCACCATGTCCGCGTTGGCGAAGTTCATGACCACGGCGACGTTCGCTCCGCCGGGGATCCTGTCGAACGCGCGGAGCTTCTCGACGAAGGCGTCGGTCACGGCGGGGGCGCTCATCGCGGGCTGCAAGTCGTACGTCGCGACCCTCGGCGAGGGGATGAGGACGCGCTCCTCCCCCGGGAAGACGCGCTCGACGCCGCCGTTGAAAAAGAAGGTCACGTGGGCGTACTTCTCCGTCTCGGCGAGGCGGAGCTGCCTCAGGCCCCGCTCGGCGAGAAGCTGCCCGAAGGTGCGGTCGGGGAACTCGGGAGGGAAGGCGACGGGAAGCGGGAAGCTCTCGTGATACCGCGTCATGCACGTGTAGCTCGAGAGGGCCGGCCGCACGCGGCGGGGGAACGCGTCGAAGGCGCCTTCGGTCAGCGCCCGCGTGATCTCCCTCGCGCGATCCGCGCGGAAGTTGAAGAAGATGACGGCGTCCCCGTCGCGGAGCAGCCCCGGCGCCGCCCCGGGCGCGATTCCGGCGGGTGACACAATCGTCGGCGCGACGAACTCGTCGGTCTCCGCGCGCCCGTACGCCGCCTCCATCGCCGCGACGCCGGTCGGGGCGACGAGACCCACCCCCTCGGTCATCGCCTCGTAGGCCCTCTGCACGCGATCCCACCGGTTGTCGCGATCCATCGCCCAGTACCGGCCCATCACCGTCCCGATCGCCGCGCCGCCGCCGTCGCGCGCAAACGTCTCCTCCAGATCGCGGAGGTACCGCACCCCGATGGCCGGGGCGGTGTCGCGCCCGTCCATGAAGGCGTGGACGAAGATCCTGAGGCAGCCGCGCTCGCGGGCCATCTTCACGAGGACCTCGAGATGGTCGATGTGGCTGTGGACTCCTCCGTCGCTCACGAGGCCGAGGAGGTGCAGCGCCCGGCCTCCGCGCGCCGCGCCGTCCATCGCCGCGAGGAGCGCGGGGTTCGACTGGAACTCGCGCGTGGCGATGGCGTGGCCGATGCGGTTCAGATCCTGATAGACGATGCGCCCCGCGCCCATGCACGTGTGCCCCACCTCGGAGTTCCCGATCTGGCCGGCGGGGAGCCCCACCGAGACGCCCGAGGCGTCGAGGAGCGAGGAGGGGTAGTCGCGGGCGAGCGCGTCCATGTTCGCGGGGCCGCAGTTCCGAACCGCGTTTCCCTCGCGTGTGGTTGCGTGTCCCCAGCCGTCGAGGACGACGAGGACGGTCGGCCCCATCAGGGGACGCCCGAGTACAGCGGTCCTTGCGCCGTCCCCACCTCGTCGAGCGTCTGATCCTCGCCGAAATCGAGGACGATCTGGTTCCACTCCATGCAGACGTCGCAGCGGTCTCCCCATTCGGACGTGCGCGTGTCGCAGACGCCGCATCGGTAGAAGAGGCGGGGGAGATCCAGCAGCTTGAGCGCCTCCCGGTACTCCGCGACCGCCTCGCGCGGGTCGCCGCGCCGCTCGTGGATGCTCGCGAGAAAGGCGTGCATCGTCGGGGACGAGCTGACGCGATCCTTCAACGCGCGGAACTCACGGTGCGCCTCGTCGATCATCTCGAGGCGGAGGTACAGCCGCGCGAGGAAGAGCCTCGGCAGGAAATCGTTCCGGGAGCGCGTCACGGCGGTGCGGAGCGCCTCGATGGCGCTCTCGGGCTCGGAGATCTCGAGGAAGTGGTCCTCCATCCGGCTGAGGAAGATCGGCGAGCCGGTGGACTCGAACCCGCGCGCCCACGCCTCGACCCCCGCTCCGGGCTGGCCCATCTCGATGAGGATGTCACCCAGCCGGACGTGCCCGGGAACGAAATCGGAGTGGGCGCGGACGATCTTGCGCAGGAGGTTCGCCCCCTCGCGGCGGTTGTCGGCGGCCTTGGCGGCGGCGAGCTGATACCGGATCCCGACGTTGAAGCGCGTCTCCGCCTGCATCTTGTACGGCGTCTTCTCCGTCTGGGCCTCGATGAGCCCCTGGATCTCCCACGCGCGGGACCAGTCCCCCTCCTTCATCGCGTACTTGCGGAGCTTGCGGTACGCGGAGAGGGCCTTGCGCGGGCGGAGCTGGATGATCCTGTTGAGGACGACCTTGCTTTTGCCGATCTGCGACAGCGACTCGTAGTCCTTGACGAGCTCGTACAGCGGCTCCAGCTCCTGCTCCCTCAGCCGGTGCGCCTTCCGGTGGCACTCGACCGCCTCCTTCAGGTTCTTCAGAGCGCGATGGACCTGCCCGGCCCGGACGAGCGCGTCGACGTTCGACGCGTCCGCCGCGAGGATCGCCTGGAAGTGCGAGAGGGCCTTCTCCTCCTGCCCCTCGAGGAAGGCCTCCATCCCCTGGCGGTACAGATCGCCGAGGTGCTTCGTCTCCTTCGCGCCGCGAAGCCCCTCGAGCCGGCGCAGGAGATCGCGCGAGTCCCGGAAGACGGATCCCGTGAGGACGAGGACGGCGCCCGCGAGGAACGCCGAGCCGAGCACGGCGTAGACGGGCACCGAGACCGCGTCGGTGACGGCGAATCGCGCCGACAGGATCTGCTGGTTCCGGATGACCAGGACGGCGGACGTGGCTGTCAGGATGAGGATTGCCAGGAGGATCAGGAAGGTCCGGACCTTCACCGGGTTCTATTCTCCCGCCTCCGCGAGCCGGCCCCTGTCCACCGCCTCCTGGCAGGCCAGGCAGTAGCGCGCCCACGGCACCGCGTCGAGACGCTTCTTCTGAATCGCCTCGCCGCACTCGTCGCACACGCCGAACTCACCCTCGCCGATGCGCGAGATGGCCTGCTCCACCTGCTGCAGCACGCCGCGCTCGGTGTTGCTGAGGGAGTAGAGGAACTCCTTCGTGTACGAGGTGGACGCCTTGTCCGCCGAATCCTGCGTCCCGCCCTCGTCGCTCTCCTTCCCGTACGTCTTGTCGCGGATGTAGGCGTGCGTCAGCTCACGCCGCTTGTCGACCAGCTTCTTCTTGAACTGTTCCAAGGACTTCTTGTCCATTCAAGCCGTCTCCACGGTCCTCTTCGATCAGTGATGGTAGCCTTCCCCTCGCATAATCGTGAAGGCCCTGTAAATCTGTTCCAGCGCCACCAGCCGCGCCATCTCGTGGGTCAAGGTCATCCTCGAGAGCGAGATGCGGTGTGAGGCTGCCTTCAGCACCTCCTCCGACAGGCCAAACGGCCCGCCGAGGATAAACCTGACCCCCGCGGGGGTCGATTCCAATGCCTTCCCGAGAAACCCGGCGAACTCGACGGAGCGCATTTCGCGCCCCCCCTCGTCGAGCGCGATCACCTGCTCGCCCGGCTTCACCGTTTTCAGGACCCTCTCCCCCTCCTCGCCCGGGCGCTTCGGGATGCCCTTGCCCGCGATCCTCGAGTCCCTGATCTCGACGACCGCGATCCGGCAGTACCGGCCGATCTTCTCGACCGCTTCCTGCGCCAGCGCCTCGATGCGCCGATCCTTCGTCCGGCCGACCCAGACGACCGAGAGCTTCAATCCGGCTCTCCGCCACCCTCGTATCGCTGCGTCTTCGCGATGAGCGTCTTGCGGCTGATCCCGAGAATCGCCGCGGCCCGCGTTTTGTTGCCGCGCGTGAGCCTCAGCACCTCCCGGATGTACCTCTCCTCGAGGGCCGCGAGCGTCAGCCCCTCGTCGGAGGCGGCGGCGACCATCCGCGCCATCGGTGTGCCGTGCCTTATCGGAAGGGCCTCGGCCCCGACGACATCCCCCTCGGCGACGATCATCGCCGCCTCGACGGCGTTCATCACCTCCCGCACGTTTCCAGGCCAATGATAGGCCCGCATCGCCCGCCTCGCGTCGGCCCCGAACCGCCTCGGCCCCCTCCTGTCGCGCGCCCTGAGGCGCTTCAGGAAGTGCCGGGCGAGAGGGAAGACGTCTTCCGGTCTCTCCCTCAGCGGAGGGACGGCGATCGTGACCACGTTCAGCCGGTAGTACAGATCCTCCCGGAACGCGCCGGTCGCGACGAGCGCGGTGAGATCCTCGCGGCTCGACGAGAGGATCCGGATGTCCACCCGGACCGTCTCGAGCCCGCCCAGCCGCTCGAAGCTCCTCTCCTGGAGGACCCTCAGCAGCTTCGCCTGGTGGGGCGGCGCGAGGGATTCGACCCCGTCGAGAAAGACCGTCCCGCCGTCGGCGGCCTCGAGCCGCCCGGGCTTGCGCGTCGTCGCGTCCGTGTGCGATCCCCTCTCGTGCCCGAAGAGCTCGCTTTCAAAGAGATCCGCGGGGATGTTCGCGCACGAGACGGTCACGAAGGGCCGCTCGCGCCGCGTCCCGCGGCGGTGAATCAGCTCGGCGAGCAGCCCCTTGCCGGTGCCGCTCTCCCCCACGATCAGGGCGCTGGCGTCGCTCCGGGCGACGCGCTCCGCGAGCCCGACGGCCCGCTCCATCACGGCGGAACGATAGACGATGACCGGTTCGCCTGACGGTGCCGGCGGGGAGGGCATAATCTAGACGGCGCCTTTTCCCTTGTCAAAAGACGGAAGCCTCGAGCTCATTCCTCTTCGCGGTCGGCGTCCCCCGGCCGGGCGCGCGCCGGCCGCCTCACGGCCTTCCCGTCGGGCCGCGGGAGCCGCAGCCGGGGGGCGTCCCCCCACAGGCGCTCCAGGCCGTAATAGGACCGCCGGTCCATCGTGAAAATGTGCACCACGAAATCGAAGTAATCCATGAGGATCCACTCGCCGCGGGCATGCCCCTCGATGTGGCCCGGGCGCCGGTGCTTCAGCCTGAGAGCCCTCTCGATCTGGTCCGCGATCGACTGGACCTGCCGGCCCGATCGGCCGTGGCAGATCAGGAAGTAGTCGGTCACGTCGGAGAGCCCCCGCAGGTCGAGAAGGGCGAGCCCCTCGGCCTTCTTGTCCAGAGCGGCGCGCGCGGCGACGATCATGTCGGTGTCGGGCGCGCTCACTCTTCGTCCTCCGAGCCGGCTTCGCGCTTCGAGGATGCTTCGCGCTCCGAGGCGGCCTCGCGCCCCGGGGATGCGTCGCGCCCGGGGGCCGCGCTGCGGAGCCGGATCGCGCGCGGGGCGCTCTCCGTCTTGCCGGCGATCGATTTGCGGAGCATGCGGTCGATCTTCGCCACCAGCTCGCGGATGCCGCTCCCCGTCGCGGCGGAGATCGAGGCGAAGGGCAGCTTGTGCCTCCGGCAGTGCGACTTCAGGCGCGCCAGAGCGGCCTCCGCCTCGGGGATGCCGGGGACGAGATCGACCTTCGTCGCGACGACCAGGCGCGGCTTCAGGTTCAGCCCCCCGGCCTCCATGAGCTCGCGCTCGATGGCCGAGAGGTCCTCGACCGGATCGCGCTCGAGAGCGGCCGAGATGTCGACGAGATGGACCAGGACCGACGTGCGCTCGACATGCCTGAGGAAGCGCGCGCCCAGGCCAGCCCCCTCGTGCGCCCCCTCGATGAGGCCGGGGATGTCGGCGACGACGAACGACTCGAACGGACCCGACTCGACGACGCCGAGGTGCGGCGTCAGGGTGGTGAACGGGTAGTCGGCGATCTTCGGCCGCGCCGAGGAGATCCGCGACAGCAGGGTGCTCTTCCCGGCGTTCGGCATCCCCACGAGGCCGACGTCCGCGAGGAGCTTCAGCTCAAGGACGAGCGTCCTCTCCTCTCCCGGGGTGCCCGGCTCGAACCGCCTGGGCGCCTGGTTGGTCGACGACGCGAAGCGCGCGTTCCCGCGCCCCCCGTGCCCCCCCTTCGCGGCGACCCACTCGTGGCCGGTCTCGGAGAGATCGACGATCACCGCGCCGGTCTCGTCGTGGATGACGGTCCCCGCGGGGACGGCGACCCTGAGGTCGGCGCCGCCGCGCCCGTGCTGATTCTTGCCGCGCCCGTGCCCTCCCTTCGCGGCACGGAAATGCTGCCGGAAGCGAAAGGCCTGCAGGGTCGTCAGGGAGGCGTCGGTGACGAAGATCACGCGGCCGCCGTCCCCGCCGTCGCCGCCGTCAGGGCCCCCCTTGGGGACGAATTTCTCGCGGCGGAACGAGAGACAACCGTCCCCGCCGCGGCCGCCCAGCACGACGACGCGCGCGTGGTCCACAAACATGGGGGAAGACCTCTATGAGGGGACTGCCGGCCGGGTGGAGGACCCGGAGCGTCGATTGCGGGCCTCTCCTACGACCTGGACTCCGGGAGGATGCTCACGAAGCGGCCCATCCTGCCCTTGTCCTCGAAGCTCACGACGCCGCTCACCTTGGCGAAGAGAGTGTCATCCTTGCCGCGGCCCACGTGGCGTCCCGCCTTGATCGGGGTGCCGCGCTGGCGGACGAGAATCGATCCGCCGGAGACGTACTGTCCCGAGAACCTCTTCACGCCGAGCCGCTGGGAATTGCTGTCACGTCCGTTGCGGGAGCTGCCCCCCGCTTTCTTGTGAGCCATCGTTCAACTCCCCGAGCGGATTTCCTGGATTTGGAGCGAGGTGAGGATCTGGCGGTGGCCGTTGAGTCGCCGGTACTGCTTGCGGCGCTTCTTCTTGAAAACAAGAATCTTGCGCGCCTTCTTCTCGCCGAGGACCGTGGCCGTGACCTCGGCTCCCGCGACGTACGGCGCGCCGACCTTCATCGTCTCGCCTGACTGCACCAGCAGGACTTTCTGGAGCGTGATGTTGCCGCCCGCTTCGGCCGCCAGGCGCTGCACCTTGATGGTGTCGCCCGGGGCGACCCGGTGCTGCGTCCCGCCGATCTCGACGATTGCGTAGTTCATCTCGTGACTCCGGTGGCCTTCCCGACCCCTGGCGGCACCCGCAAGCGCCCTGCGCCTTCCGCCGCACGGATAGGGAGATGGCTGATCTGGAAGCCCGGCAGGCTATCAGACGCCCGCCGTCGCGTCAACCGCCGGGGCGGCGGCCTCACTTGGTCTTCTTCAGCTCCACCAGCACCAGCTTGGCCAGCGCCTTGAGCGTCTCGAAGACGCCCGTCCCTTTGACGGCCACCCCCTCGAAGATCTCTTCATCTTTATACCTGAGGAGCTTCGTCATCTCCTCGACGGGGAGGGCGGTGGGGAGGTCGCGCTTGTTGAACTGGAGGACGTACGGCATCGCCTTCAGGTCGTAGCCGGCGGACTTGAGGTTGTCGACCAGGTTCTTCAGCGATTCCACGTTCGCGTCCATGCGCGCGTCCTGGGAGTCGGCGACGAAGATCACGCCGTCGCATCCCTTGAGGATCAGCTTCCGCGAGGCGTCGTAGAAGACCTGCCCGGGGACCGTGTACAGGTGGAACCGGGTGCGGAAGCCGCGGATCGTCCCCAGCTCGAGCGGGAGGAAGTCGAAGAAGAGGGTTCGATCGGTCTCCGTCGCGAGGGAGATCAGCTTTCCCTTCGCGTCGGGGTTCGTCTTCTCGTAGATGTACTGGAGGTTCGTGGTCTTCCCGCCGAGGCCGGGGCCGTAGTAGACCAGCTTGCAGTTGATCTCGCGGGACGCGTAGTTGATGAAGGTCATCGGCGGGTCAGGACGAGAAGAGGGAATCGATGTCGGCGTCGGTGATCTCGGCGAACGGTGACTCGGCGTTCCCCCCCTTCGCCCGGTCGTCGGCCTGCTTGCGGTCGATGGCCTCGAAGACCGCCGTCAGCTCGCCCGTCGCCTTGCGCGTGCGCAGGCGGACCAGCCCGAGGGACGACCGCTCGTCGAAGAGGATGACCATGATGATCTTCCCGCCGATCAGGGAGATGTGGAGGTTGTCCTTCTCCCCCTCGTGAAAGAGGATGGAGAACTCCTTCTCGCCGATCAGCTTCGCGAGCGCGTCGGTGGAGGCGACGTTTCCGGCCGTGAGGCTGGCGAGCGACGTGGAGTCCATCGTCTCGAGGTTCTCCCCGGTCGCGGCGATCTGCTGTCCGTTGCGATCGATCAGGAATGCGGCGCGGGCGTTGGCCTCCTGGCGAAGGCGGCTGAGGATGTCCTGTATCTGCTTGAACTCCTCTTCATACATCACCGTGTCGGCCAGGGGCATGCAGGGCACCTCGGCGGGTCGTTTCTACTGGGCGCGTCTCGAACGGGCTCCCGTTGCGAGCGGCGGCCAATATACAGCAGCCCTATGGACCGGGCAATGCGCCGGGGCTGCCGGGTCACGGTTCAGCCTAACCTTTACTGGATGGCGGCCGCGGGGCGGAGCGACGAGGCGGTCCGGGGGGCCGCGGCGGCGCGAGTGGCCGGCCTGACGAGGTGGCGGGCGACCGCCGGGGGGAGGTTCAGGAGGACCGGCTCGCTCCGGATCTGGTAGCGGCGGACGAACTCGTCGGTCACCAGGCCGACCCGCCTCAGGCGCTCGCGCTCTGCGGCCGTCGACAGGCACCGCTTCACCGTCCGGACGAGGACGTACTCGAAGTACGAGAGGACGCCGCCCGGCACGAGGTGGGTCATGAAGGTGTCGAGGAACTCGCGGACCTTCTCCGGGTCGAAGTTGTTCAGCGGCAGGCTCGACACGATGACGTCGTAGGCGGCCTCGCGCGGCAGGCCCAGCACGTCCTTCCGGTACAGGGTCGTCCGGCCGCGTCCCGACTCGAACTCGGGATCTGCGGCGAGGCGCGCCTCGATCATGTCGGCGAAGACGGGGTTGATCTCGTAGATGTCGAGATGATCGTACGGTCCCATGCGGCGGATGATCTCGCCGGTCACGACGCCCGTGCCGGCGCCGACCTCGAGGAGCCGCCGGGGGGCGTCCATGCTCGAGACGTAGGCGGCCATCGCGGCGGCGAGCGCCCGCGAGCTCGGGGCGAGCGCCCCGGTCTGCGAGAAGTTCTTGCGGCACTCGTCGAGGAAGACGCCGAGCGAGCCACGCTCCCGCATCATCGCCTCACAGTCTGCGGCCTCACAGCTTGTGGCGCCCCGAGAGCGCCCTCGAGACCGTGACCTCATCCACGTAGTCGATGTCCGAGCCCACCGGAAGGCCCATGGCGATGCGGCTCACCTCCACGCCGAAAGGCTGGATCAGCGAGTTGAGATGGGTCGCCGTGGTCTCTCCGTCCACGGTCGGGTTGGTCGCGATGATGACCTCCCGGACGCCCCCGCCCCGGATCCGGGCGATGAGCTCGACGACCTTCAGCTGTTCCGGGCCCACGCCGTGCAGCGGGGAGAGCGATCCGTGCAGGACATGGTACAACCCCCGGAACCCGCCCGCCCGCTCGATCACGCCGACGTTGCCCGGCTCCTCGACCACGCAGATCTGGCTGCGCTCGCGGCCGGGGTCGGCGCAGATGGGGCAGGTCTCGCTCTCGGCGATGTTGAAGCACGTCGAGCAGAGCGCCAGGCGATCCTTCACCTCGAGGAGGGCGGCGGCGAGCGCTTCGACCTCGCTCCGGCGCGCCTTCAGGACGTGAAAGGCCATCCTCTGGGCGCTCTTCGCCCCGACCCCCGGAAGCGACTTCAGGGCCTCCATCAGCCGGGCGAGGGGCTCCGCGAAGGTCGGCATCAGCGCGCGCGCCTCAAGCGACCGGGAACCCGGGAGGCATCGCGCCGCCGAGCGTCCCCGAGAGCTCGTCGTCCACCCTGGCGACGGCGTCGTTGGCCGCCGCCTTCACGAGATCCTCGAGGAGGTGGAGGTCGTCGGGATCGATCGCGTCCTTGCCGATCGCGACCGAGAGGATCTCCTTCTTCCCGTTCATCGTGATCTTCACCGCGCCGCCGCCGGCCGACCCCTCGACCTCGAGGCCCTCCATCTGCTTCGCGATGTCCTCCTGCATCTTCTGAGCCTGCTTGAGGAGCTTGTTGATGTTCACCATCACGAGATCTCCTGGATGTCCACGATCTGTCCGCGGAACGTCTCCATCACCATGCGGACTTCGGGCTGTTTCATCGCCGCCTCGATGAGCCGGTCGCGCCGGGCCGGAGCGGCCTCGGGCGCCGGCTCGTCCTGGCCCGGCGCCTCGAGGGCCGTCCGCACGCGCACCGGCCGGCCGGCGATCTCCGACGCCGCCGCCTCGATCGTGGCCCGTGCGTCCGCCGTCTCGATCGCGTCGCGGGAGAAGCTCTGCTTCTCGCCGAAGGCGATCTCGACGACGTCGCCGTCGAGCGCCACGCGGCGCGCCATCTCGAGGTAGGTGCGGAGCGACATCTTCTTCGACTGGACCGCGGCGAGGAGTCGCTCGCGAAATCCGCCCGCCTCGGGGGTCGCCCCGGGAGCGGGGGAGGGAGGCGCGAGAGCGCCCGGGGCCGCCTGCGCGGGGCGCGCGGAAGGCGTAGCGGCCGGACCGCCGGCTCGCGGGGCGCTCCCCGCCGCCGGGGCGGATCCCCCCTGAAGCCGCGCGATGACCTCCTCGATCGGCGCGAGGTCCGCGAGGCGGGCGAGCCTCAGCGCCGCCGCCTCGAGCACGAAGCGCGGCTGGGCTGCGTTCCGGATCGCGAACGGCAGGTCGAGGAGCGCGTGGAAGACGCGCAGCAGCCCGTCGTCGCTGAAGGACGACGCCAGCTCGCGGAGCTCCTTCTCCTCGTCCGCGGTGACGCTCAGGGCCTTCGACCCCGGCGGGGTGAACCGCGCCATCGCGGTGTCGCGGGCGGTCGAGACGAGCGCCGAGGTGAACTGCGAGAACTCGGCCCCCCCCTCGGCGAGGGCGGCGATGCGCTCGAGCAGACCGGCTCCGTCGCGCGCGGCCACCAGCCTCAGGAACTCGAGGACGGCGCGGCGATCGATCGCGCCGATCGCGGCGCGCACGTCGTCGACCGTCGCCTTCGGCCCGGCGTACGCGATCGCCTGGTCGAGGAGGCTCACGGCGTCCCGGACGCTCCCCGCGGCGGCGGCGGCGATCACCTCGAGCCCGGCGCGATCGACGTCGACCGACTCGCGCGCGGCAATCCGCTCGAGGCAGGCCACGATCTCGGCCCGCTCGACCCTGTGGAACTCGAAGTGCTGGCAGCGGGAGACGACCGTCGGGGGTACCTTCCGGTGCTCCGTCGTCGCGAGGATCCAGACGATGCGCGGCGGGGGCTCCTCGAGGATCTTGAGGAGCGAGTTGAACGCCGCGTTCGAGAGCATGTGGACTTCGTCGAGGATGAAGACCTTGTACCGATCCCTCGACGGCGCGTAGCGCGCGGCCTCGCGCAGCGGCTCCACGTCGTCGACGCCCCGGTTGCTCGCGGCGTCGATCTCGATGACGTCCATGGAGAGGCCCGAGGCGATCTCCCGGCACGGGTCGCACTCCCCGCAGGGATCGGGGGTCGGCCCCTTCGCGCAGTTGAGGGCGCGGGCGAAGAGGCGCGCGGCCGTCGTCTTGCCGACGCCCCGGATGCCGGAGAAGAGGTAGGCGTGGTGGAGGCGCCCCGTCGCCACGGCGTTCTTCAGCGTCGAGACGGCGGCGGACTGCCCGATGACGTCGTCGAACGACGCGGGGCGGTAGCGCCGCGCAAGGGCGAGATAGGAGGCCTTCGCCGTCATCGGTCACCTTCGTGCCGGGAAGGCTTCCCCGCGGGAAGGGTCCAAGGGGACCCGTGGCACCACCGAGAGATCACGTACCGCTGCTCCCTTCCGGGCCTGACGGGGTTTGTGGGCTCGACGTGCACGGGGCTCGAACCCCGGCCCCGCGAGGAAGTTGGACCGAGAATACTCCGGATTTCGGCGGCATGGCAACCTATAATCCCGGCCTCATGCGGGCGACGGCGGTGACGGTTCGGGTCTTCGGGTTGCTCGCCGCGCTCCTCATCCTTTCCGGCCACGCGACTCCTGTAGCCTCTCCCGACGCCCCCCCTTCCACGGGGCGCGAGTCCTCGCGGGACAGCGCGACGTCCGTCCCCGAGGCCGCGCTGGCGCCGGCGAGCCCGGCGGACACGAGGGCGTCGGAGGGGATCGCGTTTCCCCCCATCAAGGTCAGCGCGCTCCTCCCCGGGGCCGACGCTCCCGCCACGCTCGATCTCGCGGCCGATCTCGGGCAACGGACCATCGTCTTCGCCTACTTCCTCCCGGGGTACCAGGTCTCTGAGGGGATTCTCGCCGATGTCCGGGACTTCGTGAGGTCGGGTCCGGGGAAGAAGGTCGCGCTCTACGCGGTGACGCGGGTCGCCGCCGGGCAGCCGGTGGCCGAGATGACGGGCAGGCTGAAAGCCCTGAGGCTCGACGTCCCCGTCATCCTCGATCAGGACGCCCGCGTGCAGCGGACGCTGGGTGTGGCGATCGTCCCCGCGATCTCGCTCGTCGATTCCAAGGGGGTCTTCTGCTTCACCGGCGCCTCGTCGCTCAAGCAGGAGGTGTTCAAGGGGATCGCCGTGAAGGAGGCGATCCTGATGTCGTCGCGCGGGGAGGATCCTCCGGCGGTGTTCGGCATGGAGAGGTACTACCCCGTCGCCGATTTCATCGGGTCGAAGCTCCCGGACATCTCGCTTCCGGAGTTCGGCACGGCGAAGAGCGTGAGCCTCACGAGCTTCGTGGGCCCCGGCCACGTCACCGCCATCTTCTACTGGGGGCCGCACTGCGATTACTCGCGCCACATCATGCCGCAGATCGTCCTCGCGCAGAAGACGTACCACCCGAAGTACCTGAACGTCGTGTCGGTCGCGACCCTCAAGGAGGGGGCCACGGCGGAGGACCTGAGGAAATACGAGGACGAGGCGGGGATCGGGTTCCCGGTCCTCGAGGACGCCGGGCGCGCCTTCACCTCGAAGCTGCGGGTGGTCTCGACGCCGACCCTCATCATCGTCCGCCCCGACGGGGTCATCGACAGCGTCTACAACTCGGACAAGCCGAACTTCTTCGCGGTCCTCTCGACGAAGGTCAACACGCTCGCCGTCAAGGCGGGGGCCGCGAAGCCCCGCTGACCGCACCTCTCAAGGGCAGCTCGGGAGCAGGGGCAGCAGCCGTTCGGCCGCGAACTCGGCGGCGATCCGGTGGGCCTCCTCGTTCGGATGCTGGTCGCTCGGATGGACCCAGAGAGACACCCCGTCCCTGCCTCGAAACGCGTCGAACAGATCGAACGCCTCCATGCCGGCGCCGCGGGCGGCCGCGAGCACCTTCGCGTGGATGCCGGCGAACGGGTACCGATCGTCCAGCCGGTAGAGGATGGGGTGGACGAAGAGCGCGACGCGCGCTCCGGACCGGTGGGCGACCTCCGAGATGCGCGCGAGCCCTTCCTTGACGCCGGCGAACCCCCGGCTGTCGTCCCGGTAGGCCCGGAGGTAGTCCCCGACGAGATGCGAGCCCGAGGCGTTCATGTCGAGCCGCGAGCCGATGAGCCGCGCAAGGGCGGAGAACTCCCGGTACCAGGGGAGGAACTGGGGCTTCTGGTACCCCGTCAGGTATCCCATGGTCCCCACCGCCTCGGCGTCGTTCAGGAAGTACCAGACGACGACGATGTCCGGGCGGGCATCCATCACCGGGTGCTCGACGAGCTTCGCCTCATCCACGGTGTCGTAACCGGGCGTCCCGAAATTGAGGACCTCGATCGCGCAGGCGGAGCGCTCGTTGAGGCGCCGCTCGATCCTTCTTGCGGCCACGTCGTCGTCCTTCACTCCCTCCCCGAACGCGAACGAGTCGCCCAGGATGGCGATCCGAAGGGTGTGGGGAGGTTTCGACGCCGAGAGATCGGGGCCGCGAAATCCCGCCGAGTTCGCCCGGTAATGAACCATGTTGGCTCCGTCGAAATAGCCGCGCTCGTTCGAGGAGTACATGTGTCCCCACTCCGCGTGAGGAATGGTGGAGTACGTCGCGCCGTCCCTGCCGGGGCGAACCGTCGGAGGCTCGCCGATCTGCCGGCGCCATGCCTCGTGGCCCGCCGGATCGAATCCCGTCGCCCGGACCGCGATCTCGACGGCTCCGAGCGTGAAGAGGCAGGAGGCGGCCACGGCGAGGGCGTTCATCAGGCGGGAGCGCGTCGTCGCGGCGTCGGCGCGCGTGCACAGGATGGCGGTGACCACCGGCGCGAGCAGGAAGAGCGCCGAGGCGCTCCACGTGGCGGGGCTCCGAATGCCGAACGTCGAGCGGATCGAGAGGACGAACCCACCGAGGAAGAGCGCCGGGGAGAGAACGAGGGCCGCGAGGACGAGTCGGGTCACGGTCCAGGTGCGCGCGGTTCCCTCAGCCATGGACTCGGCGCACCCTCGGTTTCAGCGGCGACGCGTGACGGAACCCCTTTCACGGCAGGGGAGGGGTGGCGGAGAGAGTGGGATTCGAACCCACGGTGAGGTTTCCCCCACACACGCTTTCCAAGCGTGCTCCTTAAGCCACTCGGACATCTCTCCGGAGCGTTGCCGACCTACGCTCTGACCCCTGGGAAGCGTCGGGTGAGAGTAGCCGAGCCCGAAGGCGGGCGTCAACGCGCGGCGACGGGGGCCTCGACCTCGGTCGCGCGATCGAGCAGGCGCCGGGCGCGCTCGGTGATCGTCGCGTCGCCGCGCGCGAGATCCTTCGCGTTGAGGGCCTCGTCGGCGGCGCCTGCGGCGTCCCCCGAGGCGGCGAGGAGCTCCGCGAGCAGCAGGCGTATCGTCGCGTTGAGGGGATCGATCTCGGCGGCGCGGCGCAGGTGCTCGAGCGCCTGCGGACCCCGCCCGTCGCGCCCCGCCTCGAGGGCGCGAAGAAGCTGCAACTGCGCGACGAGCGGAGCGCCGGCGACGGGGGCCTCACGCGGTGGGCGCTCGGCGACGAGCGCCCGGAAGAAATCCCCCCACCGATGCGCCGTCCGCCTCACGTCGAAGCTCGAGGCGACGAACTCGCGGGCCGCCTCGCCGATCCGCCGCCTCAGCGCGGCGTCCTCGACGAGCGCGCCGATCTTCTCGATCCACTCGGCCTCGCTCCCCGCGAGGAAGCCCGTCTCCCCGTCGCGTATCGTGAGGTACGGCTCGACCGGCGACGCGACGCAGGGGACGGCCAGCGCAGAGTATTCCAGGAACTTGATGTTGGACTTGTACGTGTTGAAACGGTGCGGCGAGAGAGGGGCGAGCGCGATGTCGATCGAGAGCGACGCGAGCTTCGACGGATACTCGTCGATCGGCACGAACGGATGGTACTCGAGGGGAATCCCGGCCTTTTGGAAGTCGCCGTCGTACCCCATCATGACGAGCGTCACGTCCGGGAAGCGGCGCAGGAGCTTGAGGAGCGCCGGTTTCACGATCTCGAGGTCCTTCCGATGGGTCGTCGACCCGACCCACCCCACCCGGATTCCGCGATGCGCCGCGGGCGCCGGTCGCCACGCGTCGAGATCGATCGAATTGGGAAGCACGGCGACGCTTCGATTGAAGTCTCCATACGCGCGCGCGAGAGGCGGGGTCGACACCGTCAGGGCGTCGCAGGATCGCATCCACTCCTCGAGGCCGCGCAGCTCGGGGCCCCCCTTCGGATAGGCGCGCGCGGCCGGGCTCCACGAGGGGAGGTCGTGGAGGTGGTCGTCGATGTCGAAGACGAGGATCTTCCCCATCCCTCTCGCGAACTTCCGGTAGCGGACGAGCTCCCGTCGGTGCTGCCGCGACCAGACCAGCACGTCGTGATGGATCAGGTCGTCCCACGCGAGCCGCGCCGTCGCCTTCGCCTCGAAGCCGCCGAGCTCCGAGAGGCCGAGCGCGGGAAGGCGGCACCGCGCGTAGCCGCACCCCCCGGTGTCGGAGGCGATGAAGAGGACTTTCAGCTTCGCGGTCATTGCAGAGTCGCCCACTGCACGGGCGGTGCCAGCGCTCTGAGGCGGGCGCGCGCCGGGCGGCGCCGGATCTCCGTGACGCGCCGTCGGCGATCCGTGCCGGCAAGGCCGGCCCGACCCGGCAATTCTTGCCGGGTTTCCGGCGGGATCGCCCGGGGTTCCGCGCCGATCCGCCGCGGTTCCGGCGCGGCGGGCTCCTGGCACGAAGGATGCTAACGACTTCGCCCGGAGGTCCGCAATGGCAGAGGACAATCGGCGCGAATACCTCAGAATCAAGGACTCGATCCAGGTGCACTACCGTCTCGTCGACGAGGCGGCGGCCGCGGAGCTTTCCGGGGAGAGGATGGCCCGGCCGAGCATTCACAACCTCGCGCTGATCAAGGCGCTCGAGGAGGCCTCCCAGCGCATCGAGGAGGAGCAGGGGATCTCGGTCCTCCTGCTCCACAAGATCATCGAGATGGACGACAAGCTCGCCCGCATCCTCGCAGTCATCGAGAGCCGGAAGGCGGCCGAGGGGACCGATCGCATCGCGCGCACCGCGACGCTGAGCGCGGGAGGGTGCTCGATCGCCCGCGAGCCCGGCCTCGAGGCCGGGGCGCGCCTCGACCTCGTCCTCTACCTGCCCACCTTCCCTCCGATGACGATCCGGGCCGTCGGCACGATCGTGCGGGCCGGCGCGGACGAGGCGGCCGAAGCGATCGCCGGCGTCCAGTTCACCGCGATCCACGAGGAGGATCGCGAGATGCTCTACCACTACCTCTTCCAGCGGCAGCGTGAGCAGATTCGGCAAACGTCGCGTCGTCCGGGGTTTCTGGGTTCGTCCCCCATGAAACGGCGGAATTGACCTCTCAAGCCCGGGGCGATTCTTCCGAATCCGGTGGTGTGCAGCCCGCGGTTCCGGGCGGCCACCAGGGGACGGTAAAGGACGGCGAGACCTTCCACCGACCCTCAGGGTGTCCGGTTGCGAATGGCGGGAATTTTGGCGAGCCGGCGTGAGCCGGCCGAATCATCAGACCAGACGCCCCGGAGGATGGACAAATGGCATTCAGCGTAATCAACAACATCGGCGCGATTCAGGCGCGGAACAAGCTCGAGAACGTGAACAAGGGCCTCTCGAAGACGCTCCAGCGCCTCTCGTCGGGCCTTCGCATCAACGACGCGTCGGACGACGCGGCGGGCCTCGCCATCGCCGATCGCCTCAAGGCCGACACCGCGGCGCTGAATCAGGCGGTCCGGAACACGAACGACGGCATCAGCTTCGTGCAGGTCGCCGACTCGGTTCTCTCCGAGGTCAGCAACCAGCTCCAGCGCGCCGTGTCCCTGGCCGAGCAGGCCGCTTCCGACACGTCGGGCGCCGACAACAGCGCGGCGAAGACCGCTCTGGGCGACGAGTACGAAGGGATCATTCGCGAGGTCAACCGCATCTCTCTGACGGTCGACTTCAACGGCACCACGCTCTTCGGCGCCGGCGCCACGGCCAACAGCTTCTCGATCCAGGTCGGCGCCTCCGGCACGACGGCGAACGACGTCATCACGATCTCGACGAACCCTCTGACCGCGTCCGGCAGCGGCACCGGCTCCCTCGGCCTGACCGCTTCGGGTTCCGGCCCGACCGTCACGACGACCGCCCTCGACACGAAGGCGGGCGCCCAGAGCGAGCTCGCCCTGATCAAGACCGCCATCGCCGACATCGCCGCCCGCCGCGGCAGCCTCGGCACGAGCCTCAACCGGCTGCAGGCGACCGCTTCCGTCGTCCAGGGGCAGGTGCAAGCCCTGACGGGGGCCGAGAGCCAGCTCCGCGACGCGGACATCGCGCAGGAAGTCGTGAACCTGTCGAAGTTCCAGGTGCTCAACCAGACGGGTCTCTCCGCGCTGGCGCAGGCGAACACGGTGGGACAGTCGATCTTGGCCCTCTTCAGATAAGCGAAGGGGTGAGTTGAACGGGACCGGAGCGCCCCGCGAGGGCGCTCCGGTTTCGACTTTGTGACCGGGGGGGGAACCCTATGGGTATCGGCCCGATTAACTTCAGCGGCCTGGCGTCCGGACTCGACGTCAACGGCCTCATCACCGCGATCCTGAAGCCCCGCCAGAACCTCATCGATCTGCAGACGTCGCGGAAATCGACGCTGGCGACGCAGAAGGCGGCGTTCGACAGGCTCCAGAGCGCGCTCTCGGATCTCCGGGCCGCCGCGAACTCGCTCGGCGACGCCGGAAAACTCGACGCGCGCACCGCCACCACCTCCGACGCCTCCATCGCGACGGCGACCGCCGGCACCACCGCCGCCGCCGGCGCGCACACCCTCGTCGTCGCAACGCTCGCGGCGGCCGATCGGCGCCGTTCGGCCGGACTCGCCGACGCCTCGTCGGGGCTCGTCGCCGACGGCACGATCACGCTGCGCTCCGGATCGGGCGATACCGTCACGGTGAACGTCGCCGCCGCGTCGGGGAACAACACCCTCAACGCCGTGCGCGACGCGATCAACGGCGCGGGAAAGGGGATCCGCGCCTCGGTCGTGAACGACGGGACGTCGGCGATCCTCGTCGTCGAGGCCGGCAAGACCGGGACCGCGAACGCGCTCTCGATCACCGACTCCACCAATCTCAATCTCACGGCCGCCGGCAACGTCGTGCAGGCGGCCGCCAACGCCACGCTGACCGTCGACGGGATCGCGGTCACGAGCGCCGGGAACGACGTGACCGGGGCGCTCGAGGGGGTGACGATCTCCCTCCAGAAGGCGGCGCCCGCGTCGAGCGTCACGCTGACGGTGGGGCGCGACGGCGCCGCGCTGAAGAAGGCGCTGACCGATTACGTCGCCGCGTACAACAAGGCGGCCGACTTCTTCGCCGCGCAGACGGCACGCGGGGGCGCCGGGACGGCCGGCCCGCTCGCGGGCGACTCGACGGTGAGATCCCTCGAATCGCAGCTCCAGGGGTTCTCGGTGTCGGGTGTCGGCGGGCTCTCCACGGCGGTGCTCCGCTCGCTCGGGCAGATCGGCGTGTCGCTCGACGGCAAGACCGGGCAGCTCAGCCTCGACACGGCCGCCTTCGACAAGGCGTTCCAGGATCGGCCGGACGAGTTCAAGGCGCTCCTCGCCGACGCGGGCTCTTCGGACACGGGGCTCGTCACGTTCTCTTCCGCCGGGGCCGCGACGAAGGAGGGGACGTACGCCGTGGCGGTCACCACCGCCGCGGAGCAGGCGATCGTCTCGGCGGGGACCGCGGTGGGCGTGGCCGGCCTCTCCGCCGCGGAGAACCTGACGATCACGGCGGGGGGCTCCACGGTGCAGGTCGCCCTCACGGCGGGGACCACGCTCGCCGGCGTCGTCACGGCGGTGAACTCGGCGCTGCGCGCGGCGGGGGTGCAGGCCGCGGCCGACGACAATGCCGGGAAGCTGCGCGTGCGGAGCCTCGGGTTCGGCAGCGCCGTGTCGATCCGGGTCGTCGCAGACGTCGCCGACGCCGGGGACGGGCTCTCGACGGGGATCGGGACGACTCCGCTGACCGACTCGGGCGTGGACGTCGTCGGGACGATCGCGGGCGTCGCCGCGACCGGCGTCGGCAGGACGCTCGCAGGCGCCGCGGGGACGGACGTCGAGGGGCTCTCGGTCGAGACGGCGGGGACCGGCGCGCTCGGCAACGTCACCTTCACACGCGGCGTCGCGTCGGCGGTCTCGCATGCGCTCAAGGCGATCGTCGATCCGTTCGACGGCCCCATCGAGCACGCGCAAAAGGCGATCCAGGAAGGGATGGACTCGATCGGCGACCGCGTCACCCAGCTCCAGGCAAGCCTCAGCGTCGAGCAGGAGATACTTCTTCGAAAGTTCACGGCCATGGAGCAGACGCTCCAGTCGCTCCAGGGAACTCTCGCCTCCCTGGGCGGCGGCACCGGCCTGACGGGCTAGAGAACGAGGGACACGGATGACTCCGAACGAGAAGCTCGCCTACCGCCAGCTCGACTTGCAGAGCGAAGACCCCATGGAGATCGTCGCGAAGACGTTTCTCCTCGCGGCCGAGAGCTGCGACGACGCCCGCGCCGCCTGCGATCGCGGGGACATCGCCCTCAAGGGAGCGCTCGTGAACAAGATCTCGACGGCGCTCACGCTGTTGAAGGCGGACGTGGATCACGAGCGGGGAGGGGAGGTGGCGGCGTCGATGGACAGAACCTACGCCGTCCTCCTGACTCGCCTCGTCGCCGCCCACGCGTCGAACGACGTGAAGATCTTCGAGGAGGTGGCCGGCCACCTCCGCTCCCTCGGCTCCGCATGGGACGAGGCGTCCCGCACCCGCCGCTCGGCGACGCCCGTGGCGGCGCTGGAGGAGCGAGCCTCCCTGGACGTGCGCCGATGACGCGGCGGAAGGGGTCGGAGATGGATCTCGAGTGCCTGGCGCGCGCCCTCGACGGCGTGCGCTCGTCGACGACGCCGGAGGAGAAGCTGCGCGCGGCGCGCCTCTTCGCGGCGAAGGTGGAAGAGGCGAAGCCGGCGCTGACCGAAGAGCAGATCGTCGAGCTGCGGGGCGGCGTTGCGGAGATCGCGGCCGAGGTCCGGCAGGCGTCTCAGAGCCTCCAGGATCAGATCGCGAGCACCGCGAAGCGGCTCGAGAACCTCAGGGCGGTGGCGAAGCTCAAGGTGGGAGGGTTCGGCCCGGGGAACACCAACTCCAAGGTATAGCGCGCCGGCGTCAGCAGGCCGGTGCGAGCGCCGCGCCGTCGCCCAGCGTCTCGAGGTCCAGCCGGCGCATCTTCTCGACGAACGTCGTCCTCTTCAGGCCGAGAAGCCTCGCCGCCTCCGCCTTGTTCCCCCGCGCGAGCCTGAGGCTCTGGAGCACCAGGTCCCTCTCGAGGCCCGAGACGATCGCCCGGAGGCTCGTTCCCCTCGACGTGAGCTGCACCATCCTGGCGGACTCCCCCTCGTCGCCGAGGCGAATCGTCTCGGGGAGGTCCTCGGTGCGGAGCTCCCGCGCCGCGCCGGCCAGGACGACGGCGGCCTCCATCGCGTTCTCCAGCTCGCGGACGTTTCCCGGCCACGTGTGCCCGTCGAGCGCGCGCATCATCTCCGTCGGGATCGACTTCACGGGCTCGCCGGCGCGCCGGCAGGCGCGCTCGACGAAGTGACGCGCGAGGGCCGGGATGTCGTCGGGCCGCTCCCGCAGCGCGGGGATCGAGATCTGGACGACGTTCAGCCGGTAGTAGAGATCTTCGCGGAAGGCGCCGCGCCGGACCATCTCGCGCAGATCCTGGTTCGAGGCCGCGATGACGCGCACGTCCACCTCGACGCTCGAGGCGCCGCCGACGCGGCAGACGGTGCGCTCCTGGAGGGTCCGGAGCAGCTTCACCTGCATGTCGGGGCCCATCGTGCTGACCTCGTCGAGGAAGAGTGTTCCGCCGTGCGCCTGCTCGAAGCGTCCCTCGCGGTCCTTCTCCGCGCCGGTGAAGGAGCCCCGCACGTGGCCGAAGAGCTCCGACTCGATCAGGTTCAGCGGGATGGCGCCGCAGTGCACGGCGACGAACGGGCCGGTGCGCCGGCGGGGGTGCCCCTGGTGGAGCGTGCGCGCGGCGACTTCCTTCCCCACCCCGCTCTCGCCGGTCAGCAGGACGCTCGCGTCCGAGGAGGCGACGCGATTCAAGCGCTCCTTCACTTCGACGATCGGGGCGCTCTCGCCATGAAGTCCGGTCGGGGCTTTCAACGTCTCGGCGGTTGACGTCGGCATCGATGCGTCTCCTCAGCGTTCGCTCGGTGACTGAACTCCGATCTGCGGGCGCGGCTTCAAGTCATTGCGCCCGTCTCCCAGCACGCCCGATGCCAATCGAGGTAAACCCGCGCCCGGCGCGGCGATCGCCTCGCGCGCGAACCGTCGCGAGGCCGTGGGGCGCCATGTCTTGCGCTCGGGAGGGGGAACTTGTGCAGCGAATTGCGACGCGAGACGGTCGCGGCGGAGCTTCCATTGGTCCCATCGTGGGACATTCCGTCCGGCCGCCGGATCGGGACGATCCTCGAGCCGCGCCGGGCGGGAAGATCCGGACAATCCCGAATTCCCGCGGTCGCCCCGTCCATCCGTGGCGCGATTTGGGACCCCGCCCGGCTCGCGCCGCGGCGCGCCGTCGGATCGCCGGCGGGCGGTCGCGCCTTTCCGACGCCCGTCCCCGCTCGCGCCCCCCCCCGCCGGCCGTCGCGCCGTGAGGCGCGGGAGAACGACGTTCACGCGAAACGCCTTGCGGGCCGCGCGATGGGAGCGGGAGGCGGACGCTCGCGGCGCCCGGGGCTCGCCTCGGGACGTCACGGGCACGGCGATTGCCTTTGAGGGGTCCGGATCGGATTCCGGTCCGGGAGAGACAAGATGACCCGATCGTTCGTTCACCCTCTCACGATCGCCGCCGCGACCTTCTGCCTCGTCACGGCCCCGGCCGCGGCGCGCGAGGCGGCGTGCCCGTCGGACTCCGCGGCGCGGGCCGCCTCGCGCGAGCTCGGCGAGCTCCTCCGCTCGGGGAGGACGCTCGACGAGCTGAAGGCCCGCGCGGGCGACTTTCCGCTCGACGTTCCGAGATCCTGCGCCGGCGCCTCGACTTGCGACCTCCACGGGATGGTCGCCGAGCTGCGCCTGGGGCTTCAGGACGGTGACGGCGCCCTCGACGAGCTCGACGACGCGATCGCAATCTGCCCGCCCCCCGGTGCGCTCGGCGCGCTGAAGCGCGCGGGCGAGATCCTGATCGCGCGCGACGAGGATCAGCGCGCGATCAATTACCTGACCCGATACGTCGAGCGCGCCGAGTCGGCGGCGGGCGCGGCCCTCGTTCCCGCCCCCGACGCCGCGGGAGTGAGGCGGCAGATCGTGGCCGCGCTCCACCGGCTCGGAGAGGACGAGCGCGCCTTCGCCCTCCTCGGCCACCCCTCTCTCAGGAGCTTCAAGGAGCGCGCCGGCGCCGACGATCTCTGGATGATCAGCGAGATCTCGGGGGAGACGCAGCACTGGGAGGAGGCGGCCGTTCCGCTCGAGCGGCTGATCAACGTCTACCCCGCCGATCCGCGGCGCCCCGAGGCGCTCTTGCACCTCGCGAAGGCGCGTAAGAGGCTCGGGCAGGCCGACGGAGCGCGCTTCCTCTTCAAGGAGATCCTGCGCGAGTCCCCGGAGACCGACGCCGCCCTCGAGTCCAGGCTCGAGCTGCTCGATCTCCCGTCCCAGGGGCCGCTCGACCCCCTCGTCGTGATCGAGACGCTGCACGACGTCGCGACACGCGCGCTCGACTCGCGCCTCGCCGGCCGCGCCGTCGCGCAGTACCTCAGGATCGAGTCGGCGAAGCACGGGCTCCCGGTCGCCCTCATGACGCTCGTCCAGTGGAGCCGCCAGGCGATGCCCCTCTCGCGCGACGCGGTGCAGAGAGCCCTCTCCTCGATCGACCCCAGAGGCTTCGGCGACGGAAGCGCCGCGCGGCTTCGCTGGCTCGCCGCGGCGCGCGCCGTCGTCGCGGCCTTCGGGGAAGGGGTGCTGCCTCACGCGATTGCGAAGGTGGCCGCGCAGCAGGCGTTCGCCGAAGGTCTGTTCGAGCTGGCCGCCGGGTTTTCCGGGGTGTCGGAGGATTCCGAGACACCCGCCGAGGCGGACGAGATCCGCGGGCTGCACATCCATGCGCTTCTCGCCGCCGCAAGATACGAGGAGGCCGCCGCGGACGGCGGCCGCTACCTGGACGATGGGGCCGGAGCCCCCGTCGTCCTCGAGACGTGCCGCGCCCTTCGCGCGCTGGGGAAGTGGGAGGAGATCCGCAGGCGCGTCGACGCGGGACCTGAATCGGTCGACGTCGCGGTGCAGGCCCGCCTCGAGCTGTGGCGCGCCGAGGCGGTGTGGAATCTCGGAAGCCCGCTCGAGGCCGCCGCCAACGCGATTCTCTTCGCCGAAGCGCAGGTGAAGCGCATCCCGCTCATCGGCGCCGAGGCCCGCGAGAACCTGGCCGGGCTCGCCCTTCTCGCGGGCGACGGCTTCTACGGCTCGGGGGAGATCGGCCGGGCCGATCGCGCGTACGCCCTCGCCACATCGCTCTCGCGCGGATCGTGGCAGGAAGAGCGCGCGGCGCAGGCCCGCGCTCTCGTCGCGAAGCTGAGGGCGCCGGACACGTCGATCCCCGCGCCGTCTGACAAGGACGATCGATGAGGCGCGAGGCCGGGCCGCTCCCCCTCTCCTCCGCGTTCGAGAAATTTGCGGCGGCCTCCG
This sequence comes from Acidobacteriota bacterium, assembly GCA_016195325.1. Classification (NCBI taxonomy): domain Bacteria; kingdom Pseudomonadati; phylum Acidobacteriota; species Acidobacteriota bacterium. Next base: position 15,278 of record JACPZX010000022.1, on the reverse strand, counting down.
CCACGCTCGAGCGCTCGCACGGAGTGCTCGTTGCGAACGTGAAGCGTCTCGAGGGGGAGCTGGCGCTCGCGCGCACGCGGCTCGAATCCGAGCTCGCCGAGCGCCGCCGCGCCGCGGCCTATCTCGAGGGGGTTCTCGACGCGCTCGCGTGCGGCGTGATCGTGGCGGGCCCCTCGGCCGACGGCTCGCGGCGGATCTCGAAGGTGAACCGCGAGGCGGTGCGGCTCCTCGGCGCTCCAGCCGGGGAGCTACTGGGCCGTGATCCGGCGACGCTCCCCGAGCCGATCGCCGGCGCCCTCGCGTCACTCGAGGCGGGCTCTCCCGCCGCGCCCATCCACGCGGACGTGCGCGGGACGCGGATCGAGGTGACGGCGACGCGCCTCGCCGCCTCGGACGCCGGGCCTCTCGGCGACGTGGCGCTCGTCTACGACGTCACGGCGATCCGGCGCCTCGAGGAGTCGGCCCGGCGCAGGAGCCGGCTTGAGGCGATGGGAAGGCTCTCCGCCGAGATCGCCCACGAGATCCGGAATCCGCTCGGAAGCCTCGATCTCACCGCCTCGCTCCTCAGGGACGCCCTCGCCGATCAGCCCGACCACCGCGAGCTGGTCGACCACATCCTCCTCGGAGTCCAGATGCTCAACGCCGCCGTCGTCCGCTCCCTGTCGCTCGCGCGCCCCGTGCGCGCGTCGAAGGAGAGGCTCGACGCCGCCGCCCTCACACGCGAGGTCCTGACCTATCTGCTTCCCGTCGCCGCCTCACGGAAAGCCGTCATCGTGTCGGCCCTCGACGGCCCGGCCTTCATCGACGCCGATCGAGAGCTCTTCCGCCAGCTCGCGCTCAATCTCGTGCAGAACGCGCTGGAGGCGGCAGGCCAGGGGGGGACGGTGAGGATCGGCCTCGCGCGGCGCGCGACGGGGCCGGTGCTGACGATTCGCGACGACGGCATCGGAATTGCTCCCGAGGATCGTCCGCGGATCTTCGAGCCCCTCTTCACGCGGAAGAAGAACGGGACGGGGCTCGGCCTGGCGGTGGTCCAGCGGGCCGCCGACGAGCACGGATGGCGGGTGGGCGTGCGAAGCGCTCCCGGCCGCGGAACGACGGTGACCGTCGAGCTCTTCGCGCGGCGCGCGACGGGACGGACTGGCAGGAGACGGAGGAGAGATGGCGCTGACGATTCTGGTCGTTGACGACGACGCGGCGATGCGCGAGGCGGTCCGCCGCGTCCTCGTGCGCGCGGGCCACAGCGCGGCCACGGCCGCGAGTGGCGACGACGCGCTCCGGGCCCTCGCGGCCTCCCCCGCCGATCTCGTGATCACCGATCTCCGCATGCCCGGCCTCTCCGGAAAGGACCTCGTCCGCGAGGTGAGGCGATCGTCGCCGCGCACGCAGCTCCTCGTCATGACCGCGTACGGCACGGTGGAGAGCGCCGTCGAGTGCCTGAGGCGCGGCGCCTACGACTACATCCTCAAGCCCTTCCCCCCCGAGGTGCTCGAGAGCGCGGTCGCCCGCGCCGAGGCCGCCATCTCGGGGCCCTGTTCCCCGGGGGAGACGGAGATCATCGCGGCGGGGCCGACGCTGAAGCGCGTCCTCGAGTTCGCGGCGCAGGCCGCCCGCAGCGACGCGACCGTCCTCATCGAGGCGGAGAGCGGAACCGGGAAGGAGCTCCTCGCGCGCTACATCCACGAGCGCAGCCCGAGGCGCGAGGGGCCGTTCGTCGCGCTGAACTGCGCCGCGATCCCGGCCGAGCTCCTCGAGTCCGAGATCTTCGGCCACGAGAAGGGGGCCTTCACCGGCGCGGCCCGCGAGAGGGCGGGGCAGGTGACGAGCGCCGCCGGCGGCACCTTCCTCCTCGACGAGGTCTCCGAGATGAGCATCCCCCTCCAGGCCAAGCTGCTCCGCCTCCTCCAGGAGCGCGAGGTGCGCAAGGTCGGCTCCGAGAGATCCGAGCGCGTCGACGTCCGCTTCATCGCGTCGACGAACCGGCGGCTCGCCGACGAGGTGCGCGCCGGCCGCTTCCGCGAGGATCTGTACTACAGGCTCAACGTCATCCCGGTCCGCATCCCCCCGCTGCGCGAGCGCGCGGACGAGATCCCCGCGCTCGCGCGCCACTTCTGCGCGCGGTATGCGCGCGCCTGGGGGTTCGGTGGTGCCATCACCCTCAGCGACGCCGCGTGCGCCCTCCTCGCCGCCCTGCCGTGGTACGGGAACGTGCGCGAGCTCGAGAACACGATCCAGCGGGCCGTCGCGCTCGGCCACGACGGAACGCTGGGCCCCGACGATCTCGGCCTCGAGCTGGCCCGGCCGGCCGCCGTCGCGCCCGCGGAGATCCCTCCCGGCATTCCCCTCGAGGAGCTCGAGCGCCAGGCGATCGGCCGCACGCTCGACAGCGTGGGCGGCAATCGCACGCGCGCCGCGAGGCTGCTCGGCATCAGCGTGCGCACGCTCCGGAACAAGTTGCGGTCCTACCGAGAGGAGGCGGCGCGCGCCCCCTCCGTCCCGGCGCTCGCGGGGTCGGCCCACGATCGCTCCGAGCTGCGATCGTGAGCGACATCCTCGGGCCCGGGGCTCCGGCCGCGCTCCAGAAGGCGCTCGACATCGCGGCCTACCGCGAGCAGGTCATCGCGTCGAACGTCGCGAACATCGACACCCCCGGCTACCGCGCGAAGGAGATCGACTTCAAGGGAGAGCTGCGCCGCGCCGCCGCCGGGGCGGCGGACGCATCGATCGAGCCGGCGCGGGCGGGGTCCACGCTCCGCGAGGCGGCCACGGGCCGCCTGCGCGGCGACGGCAACACCGTCGACATCGACCGCGAGATGCTGAACCTCGGCGCCACCGCGGGCTTCTATACGGCGAGCGTCGAGATGATCAAGAAGTACGTCGCGATGATGCGCGCGGCGATCACGGACGGCCGGTCGTAGAGGCGAGGGGCCGGCGCCGGCCGCGGGAGAGAGGAGACGCTGTGGGATTGATGCGGGCGATGGACGTGAGCGCCTCGGCGCTGACGGCGGAGAGGACCCGGCTCGAGGTGGTCTCGGCGAACCTCGCGAACAGCGAGACGACGCGGACCGCGGAGGGAGGCCCCTACAGACCGCGCGAGGTCTTCTTCGTCGCGGGGCCGGTCGGCGAGGCGAAGCCCGGGGACGAGGCCGGGCGCGCGATCGAAGGGGTCCGCGAAGTGCGCGTCGAGATCCCGGATCGACCGCCGCTCCTGAGGTACCAGCCGGGGCACCCCGACGCCGACGCCCGCGGGTACGTCTCGTATCCGGACATCAACAAGGTCGCCGAGACGGTGAACCTCATGGAGGCCTCGCGCTCGTACGAGGCCAACGTGACCGTCGTCCGCGCGGTGCGCGCGATGCTCGCGTCGGCGCTGAACATCCTGAGGTGACGCGATGAAGATCGAAGGACTCGACGTCCCAGGGCTCGGAGGCGCCACGCCCGTCGCCGGCGCCGCCGCGCCGGCCGCGGCCGGTCGCGGGTTCGGCGATCTCCTCAAGGAGGCCGTCGCCGAGATCGAAAAGGTCCAGAGCCAGTCCGACCAGAGCGTCCGCCGGTTCGCCGCGGGCGAGGACGTGGATCTCCACACCGTCATGCTCGACGTGCAGAAGGCCGAGCTGTCGTTCCGGCTGATGCTCGAGGTGAGGAACAAGCTGATCGAGGCCTACCACGAAGTGACGCGCATGCAGGTCTGACCGGGCGTAAAGCCCCGACGAGGAGAGACCGCCGCCCATGGCCCAGAATCCGAAGAAGGTGTTCTCCCAGCTCCTCCAGACATGGGAGAGGCTCAACTACCTCCAGCGCATCTCGATCGTCGCGCTCCCGCTCGCGCTGGCGGGCTCGATCGCGGCGGTGGTCGGCTTCGTGAACCGCGAGCAGTACGAGGTCGTCTACGGCAACCTCGAGTCCGCCGACGCCGCGCAGGTGATCTCCGCGCTCAAGCAGAAGCGCGTCCCCTACCGGCTCGAGCGCGACGGCACCGCGATCAGCGTCCCCGTCGAGAGCGTCGCCGAGGTGCGCATGGACCTCGCGTCCCAGGGGCTGCCGCGCGGGGGAGGGGCCGGCTTCGAGGTCTTCGATCAGAACCCCTTCGGCATGTCCGACTTCATGCAGGACGTCAACTACCAGCGCGCGATGGAGCGCGAGCTGGAGCGCTCGATCGAGTCGATCGACTCGGTCGCGAAGGCGCGCGTCCACCTCGTCCTCCCGAAGGACTCGATCTTCGCGAACGAGAAGAACGACGCGAAGGCGAGCGTCGTCATCCGGATGAAGGCCGGCCGCGATCTGAAGGGGGGCGAGATCGCGAGCGTCACGCACGTCGTCGCGAGCGCGGTGAAGGGGCTGAAGCCCGAGAACGTCAGCCTCGTCGACACCAACGGCCGCATGCTGTCGGACGGCGCCTCGGACGACGGCTCGCCGGGGGCGATGACGCTCAAGCAGCTCGAGATCAAGGACCAGGTCGAGAAGTACCTGACCGCGAAGCTCCTCAACATCCTCGAGCCCCTCGTCGGCGAGGGGCGCGTGCGCGCGCGAGCCGACGCGCAGCTCAACATGGCGCGGGTCGAGAGGACGCTCGAGCAGTACGACCCGGCCGGCGCGGTCGTGAGGAGCGAGCAGAAGTCGAAGGAGAAGCGGGGGAGCGCGGCCCCGGCGGGAACGGCCGGCGCGGCCTCGAACCTCCCGGAGGGACAGCAGGCCGCGGTCGCCCCGGGCCCGACCGACGAGACGTCGTCCTCGACGATCAACTACGAGATCAACAAGACCGTGCAGCACCTCGTTGAGCCGGTCGGCACGATCACGCGATTGTCGGTCGCGGTCGTCGTCGACAACGTGCCGGGGGCTCCGGCCGCGAAGGCGGGCGGCCCCCCCTCCCCGAGCGTGCCGCGCACCCCCGAGGAGATGGCGAAGTTCGCCGATCTCGTCAAGGCCGCGGTCGGCTTCGACGCGACGCGCGGGGACACGGTCAAGGTCGAGAACGTGGCGTTCGGCACGGGGCCGAATCCCGCGGACGAGCTGGCGCGCGAGGACTCGGACAAGCGCGAGTTCTACCTGCGCGCCGCGCGCTACCCGGCGATGCTCGCCGCGGCCCTCCTGGCCTACTTCCTCCTGCTGCGGCCGCTCATGAAGTCGTTCGGCGCCACGCTCCGCGCCCTCGGCGCGAGCCTCGCGGCCGACGGACCGTCCGAGGGAGCGCTCGCCACGCTGGCCGCGGTGAACGCCGGCGGTCGCGAGCTTCCCGCGGCCCTGCGCGACGAGGTGCGCGAGATCGCGGGGCGCGATCCCGCGCGCGCCGCGAAGATGATCAGCCAGTGGATGGCCGAGGAGAAGTCCTAGGTGGCCGGCCCCGAGTCCCTCCGCGGCGCGGAGAAGGCCGCGCTCTTCCTCGCGGCCCTGGGCGAGGAGGCCTCCGCGTCCATTGTGAAGAATCTCCCCGTCGCGCAGCTCGCGAAGCTCGGCGCGGCGCTCCGGAAGATCGAGAAGCTCGATCCCGAGTCGGAGCGAGTCGTTCTCGGCGAGTCGCGCCGGATCCTGAGGGACCCGAAGGGGCGCGACGCCGGGGGCGGAGATCTCGCCCGCCGCATCCTCACGCGCGCGCTCGGAGCGGATCAGGCCGATCGGTTTCTCGGCGACGAGCAGGAGGAGGCCGCGCGCGCGTCGCTCGCGAGCGCCCCCGCCTCGAAGATCGCCGCCTTCCTCTCGAAGGAGGCCCCGCTCACGATCGCCGTCGTGCTCCGGCAGCTCCCGGCGAAGCTCGCGGCGGAGACGCTCGCCGCCCTCCCCGAGGATCGCCGCCCCGGCGCGCTCAAGGGGATCGCGGGGGCGGAGTGCGCGCCGCCGGCCCTCGTCCGCCGGATCTCGCTCGTCCTCAGGAAGCACCTCGCCGATCCCGACGCGGGCGGCCCGGCCGCCGCCGAGGAGGAGGACAAGGACGCCGGACTCCTCCACGCCGTCGAGATGCTGCGCGCCATGGGGCGCGCGAAGGGGCGCGAGATCCTCGCGACCATCGAGGCGGACGACCCTGAGACGGCGACGCGCATCAAGGATCGCCTCTTCCTCTTCGAGGACCTCTCGCACCTGCCCGCGCGCTCCCTCGGAGAAGTCCTGCGCGGCGTCGACGCGCGCAAGCTGGCGCTCGCGCTGAAGGGGACCGAAGAGGCGATCCGCGACAAGTTCCTGGGCGCGCTCAGCGAGCGCGCCGCGCAGATGATCCGCGAGGAGATGGAATACCTCGGCGGAGCGCGCGTCGAGGAGATCGAGGAGGCCCAGAAGGAGGTCCGCGACGTCGCGCTGCAGCTCGAAGCCGCGGGAACGCTCAACCTCGAGGAGACCGACCATGCCCCTGCCGCCTAGGGTGTTCGAGGCGAGCGTCGCCGAGCGCCGCAACCCCGCGCGCGCCGATCGCCGGTCCGGGGGGCGCACGTTCGCCGAGCGCCTCGCCGCCGCGAAGGGGGAGGGGCTCGAGGAGGGTCACCGCGCCGGAAGGCTCGAAGCCCTCGGCGAGATCGAAGGGCTCCTCCACGGCCTCGGCGAAGCGGTCACGCTCCTTCACGGCGAGCGCCGCGCGATGCTGGCGGCGTCGACGGGGGATCTCGCCCGCCTCTCCGTGAAGATCGCCGAGAAGATCCTCGCGCAGAAGCTCGAGATGGATCCGGCGGCCCTGTCATCGATCGTCTCCGCCGCGCTCGCCGCGGTGAAGGGATCGGGGCCGGTCGAGATACGCCTCAACCCGGGGGATGCCGCGCGCGCCGAAGCGGCCGGCGCCCCCCTGCCGAAGCTCGACGGCGTGACGGTCGTCCTCGACCCGGCCGTCCCCGCGGGGGGCTGCCGCCTCCGGACCGAATGGGGGGACGTCGGCGCCGGCGTTCCCGAGCAACTCCGATCCGTCGCCGCCCTCTTCGACCAGGAGCCCGGCGAGTGACCGACCTCATGGCCTACGGGAGGCTCCTCGATCGCGCCGAGACGCGAGGCCGGCGAGGGGTGGTCACGGGGGTGACCGGCCTCGTCGTGGAGTCGAAGGGGCCCCGCCTCGCGATCGGCGAGGAGGTCGACATCCTCTCCCCCGAGGGGGAGGTGGTCGGCCTCGCCGAGATCGTCGGCTTCCGAGGAAACAGGATCTTCACGATGCCCCTGACGCAGACGCGCGGGATCGCCCCCGGCTTCGACGTCGTCTCGCGCCCTCTTCCCGCCGGGATTCGCGTCGACGCGTCGATGGTGGGTCAGGTTCTCGACGGGCTGGGGCGCCCGCTCCGCGGCGCGCCCCGCCGCGCGGAGGGAACGCCGTACCCGCTCCACCCGCGCCCCTCGAGCGCCCTCGATCGCGGCGCGATCACCGATCCCCTCCCGACCGGCGTCCGGACGATCGACGCGCTCCTGACGTGCGGCAAGGGGCAGAGGGTCGGCATCTTCGCGGGGAGCGGCGTCGGCAAGAGCACCCTTCTCGGCATGATCGCCCGGCACACCGCCGCCGACGTCAACGTCATCGCGCTGGTCGGCGAGCGCGGGCGCGAGGTCGGCGACTTCATCGACGGCCCGCTCGGCCCGGAGGGGATGGCGCGCAGCGTCGTCTTCGTCTCCACCTCCGACGAGCCCCCCATGATGCGCGTCCGCGCGGCTCTCGCGGCGGCGGCCGCGGCGGAGTACTTCCGCGATCAGGGGAAGGACGTCCTCTTCATGATGGACTCGGTGACGCGCGTCGCCATGGCCCTTCGCGAGGTCGCGCTGTCGGCGGGGGAGCCTCCCGCCTCGAAGGGATACCCGCCGTCGGTCTTCGCCTTCATGCCGGGGCTCTTCGAGCGCGCCGGTCGCTGGCGCTCGGGAGGGTCGGTCACCGGCTTCTACACCGTCCTCGTCGAAGGGGACGACCTCGCAGACCCCGTCGCCGATACGGCCCGCGCGCTCCTCGACGGCCACATCGTCCTGTCGCGGGCGCTGACGTCGCGCGGCCACTTCCCCTCGATCGACGTCCTCGAGTCGGTCAGCCGACTCATGCCCCACGTCGCCTCCCCCGATCACCTGGCCGCGGCCCTCCTCGTGCGCCGCGCGATGGCCGTCCACCGCGACTCCGAGGATCTGATCAACATCGGCGCGTACAAGGAGGGGGTCAATCGCGATCTCGACGTCGCCGTCCGCGCGATGGGGGGCGTGCGCGCCTTCCTCCAGCAGGGAGCGCGCGATCGCGCCGACTTTCCGTCCAGCGTCGAATCGCTGATGTCGATCTCGAGGAGCTGCTCATGAAGAAGTTCAAGTTCGGCCTCGCCGGATTGCTCCGTGTTCGCGCCGCCCGGCGCCTCGGCTGCGAGGGGATCTACCGACTCGCGGCGGCCCGGCGGCACGAGGCCGCGGCGGCCGTCGCCGCGATCGATCGCGAGATCGAGGGGGTCAGGGTCGAGGCGCTCCGCGGGATGGAGAGGGCCGACGCCTTCGTCTCGTCGCGCCGCGCCTTCGCCGTCGAGATGATCCTGCAGGCGCGCCGGCAGGACGCCGCGCTCGCGCTGACGGCGGCTCTCCGCGCCGAAGCCGAGGCGAGGGAGGCCCTCGTCGAGGCGCGCCGCGACGAGCGGCTGCTCGAGAGGCTGAAGGAATCCCGGCTGAGCGCGCACGCGCGCACGGCGGCGCGGCATGAGCAGCGCGACAACGACGACCGCAAGCCGGCGGCCGCGGCGACGAGGAGGAGCGAATGAAGACCCTTCGATACCTGGCGATCTCCGCCTTCGCGGTGAACGGGGCGCTTCTGCTCGGTGCGGGGCTCTTGGGCGTCCCGGGGTTCGCCGAGGGGGAGGCTCCGCCCGCGAAGGATGCCGCGAAGGCCGAGACCTCGTCCCCGGACGATCTCCTCGCCGACTCGCTCAAGCAGATGGCGACCGATCTGAAGTCGCGCGCGACCGCGCTCGGTGAGCGCGAGGAGAAGGCCGCCGATCAGGAGCGCCGCCTCACGAGCCTCGCCGCGCGGCTCGGCGTCGATCCGAACTTCATCGCGGAGCCTGCGAAGGCCGAGGCGGCGGCAGCCCCCGGCCCGACGGCCGCCACCGGTGCGGCCGGGAGCGCGTTGCCCCCCGCATCCGAGATGTTCAAGCGACTCCTCGCCTCTTACGAGAACATGGAGCCCGAGAACGCGGCGTCGGCCCTGCGCCGCCTCTTCGCGATCGATCGCGACGCGGTGGTCGAGCTGGTGAGCGGGATGGCCGCGCGCAAGGCCGGCGGCGTCCTCGACGCCCTCGCCTCCACCGACCCGGCGATGACCGCGGATCTCAGCCACGAGCTGTGGCTCCGCGGGAAGACGGGCGCACCGAAGGGCGGCAAGTAGAGGAGGGCGGCGCTCTCACTCAGGGGCAAGGATGGGATCGTTCTCTTCCAGGAGGCTCGCGAGGGAGATCAGATCAGCGACGGATCCGATGTCCTCGAGGCCGTTGCTCAGATAGAGCCTGAGGAACTCACGCGCGGAGACTCCGAGACGTTTCCGCGCCCCTTCCTCCAACATGGCCACGATTTCGTCCCGGCTCATCTCCAGGGATTGCATGGCGTCCCCTCGGTTCAACGTCCAGAAGCGCTCAAGAATCGACGATAGTTCAGCCGTTCACCCCGCTTCGATTGTACGGCTAGAAACCGATCCCGCGCTACCCGGATCTCGCGAGCCCCCCCGGCAAGATCTTCCGCCTCGACCGATTCCTTCCGGGCCTGCCCCTCCCGCGTCGCCGGAAATGCCTCACGCCGTCGACGAGGACCTGTGGCACGGTGCGTGCTCTCGCAAATGCCGTGGGAGATCCATGCTGAACAAGATCCAGATCATCCAGGGAGCGCACGCGGCGAAGACGTCTCCGAAGGGGCGCGGCACCCTCGCCGACATCCTCTTCGGGCACGTCCTCGCCTCCGCGATGCGCACCGCGACGGGGAAGACGCCGATCGCCGCGGCGCCCAAGGCCGAGGCCCCCGCGCCCCCGGCGGTGACGGCGATCGCCCCGAGCATCGGCGACGCGAAGCAACCCGCCGCCCCGATCATCGCCGTCTGGACGCGCACGGCCGCGCCTCTCGTCACTTCTTCCGCCTCGCAGCTTCCGATCCATCCGGTCGTGCCGGCCTCGCCCGTCGCCGCGCCGCTTCCCGTCGCGAAGACGACCACCGCCGCGACCGCGAGCGCGAAGCCCGCGCACGTCGTGCCGCAGGCCGTGGCGCCTCGAGTGCAGGTGCTGAAGAGCCCGGGAGCGAAGGCGAAGGCCGTCGTCGCCGAGGCGGCGCTTCCTGCCGCCAGAGTGATCCCCGCAGCGCCGCAGCCTCAGCCGCTCGTGGTGAAGGCGTCACCTCATCCGGGCGAGCCGGTCGTGCACGCCGCCGTCGCCGCCGCCGTCGCGTCGAAGCCAACTCCGCGCGCGGCCGCCGTATCGCTTGCACCTCGGGCGAGTGTCGTCGTCGCGGCGCCCGTCACGGCTCCGGCCCGGACTCCCGATCAGGCGCCCGCAGCTCCCGCACCGGCCCACCGCGCGGTGGCCCCCGCGCATCCGGAGCCCGCTCGTGTCGCCGAGGTCGCGGCGCATCCTCTCTTCCGCGTCGTTGCTCCGCCCGTGTCACCCCGGATCGTTGCTCGATCGCACGCGAGAGCGGAGCGCCTGGAGCCGGCTCCCGAGATCTCGAAGCCCGTCGTCGCACCGGCGCCATCGGGTGATCGGAAGCCCGGATCGAATCCGCGCGAGCCCCGACCCGAGACCACCGTACGCTCGGAGACTCCGGTGACTTCGGAGCGCAAGGTCGTCCCCCACGACGCCGGCGAGCCGCTCCCGGCGAAGGTCGCCCCCTTTCACGTCGAGCACGACACGAACCCCTCGCCGAAATCCGATCCGCACACGGCGCCGCTCCCGACCCGCGTGGCCGCGGGGAACGAGCGCGTGCAGAGCGTGACGCACGACTGGCCTCACGCCACGGGGCGCACGCTCGAGATGCGCGTCGCCTCCACGGAAGGGGCGCACGTGGACGTCCGGGCGAGGCTCGAGGCCGGCTCCGTCCGCGCGGAGATCCACGCGGCGGATCCGACCGTGCAGGCGACCCTCACGCAGAATCTCGACGGCATGCGCCGCCACCTCGACGCCCTGGGCGTCGCGGTCGCCTCCCTCGAGGTGCGATCCGACGGGACCCCCGCGCGCCGTGACGGCCGCGAGAGCCGCGAGCCGGACGAGTCAGGCGAGTCGCGCGTCGCCGAGGTGACCTCGCCCGGATCTCGCGCGCCGCGCCGCGCGCACCCCGCACGGATCGACTACGTCGCCTGACCGGAAGGAATTGCCGCCCATGGCCGATCCGATCCGGGTCGCGCGCCTGCATGGATCCGTTGCGAAGTTGAGAAGTCCAAGCGGGACGCGCCATTCAAGTGGAAACGCGGCGGCGGGCACGGGTGGCACGCGCGTCGCAATGACGAAGATCGCATCGCGCTCCCAATGGCCGGGCGCGCGAGCGAGGAGGACCCGATGCAGATAGCCCCCGTGACCTCAGACTCCCAGACGACGACGCCGAAGGCCCACGGCTTCTCGGGCCTCGGCGAGAACGACTTCCTGCAGCTCTTCATCACGAAGATGCAGAACCAGGATCCCCTCTCGCCCGCCGACGACCAGGCGCTGGTCGCGCAGCTCGCGCAGTTCAGCACCCTCGAGCAGCAGGTCCAGTCGAAGGACCTCCTGTCGCAGCTCGTCGCGTCGCAGCAGGCGGCGTCGAGCGCGCGCCTCGTCGATCTCCTCGGCCGCGGCGCGCTCGTGACCGGGGTTCCCGCGCACGTCACCGGCGGGGCCTGCGAGCCCCTCTCGGCGCAGCTCGGCGGCGACGCGGCGAAGGTGAAGGTCGACATCGTCGACGGATCGGGGGCGATCGTGAGGACGCTCGACCTCGGCGCGCACGCCGCGGGGCGCTTCTCCTTCGCCTGGGACGGCAAGGACGCCCAGGGGAACACCGTCGCCGACGGCGACTACACGCTCCGCGTCGCGGCGAAGGACGCCTCGGGCGGAGACGTCGCGGCGGCCGGCATGGTCTCGGTCCGCATCGACGCGCTGCGTCCCGACGGGGGGACCTTGATGCCCCTCTCGATGGGGCGCGCCATCTCACTCGACGACATCATCGAGCTTTCGGCTTCCTGACAAGAGGAGGAACTCTTCCATGGGATTCAGCTCATTCTACTCCGGTCTCTCCGGGCTGCAGGCGCACGGCGAGAAGCTCGACGTCATCGGCAACAACCTCGCCAACGTCGACACGATCGGCTACAAGAGCGCCCGCATGACCTTCCAGGACATCTACGCGCAGACTCTGGGGAGCTCGCTCCAGGTGGGACTGGGCGTCCAGGTCGCGAACATCGAGAAGAGCTTCACGCAGGGAAGCCTCCAGACGACGGGCGTCGCCACCGACTTCGCGCTCCAGGGGAACGGCTTCTTCGTGCTCCGCGACCCGAACGCCGCGGCGGCCTACTCGCGCGCGGGCACCTTCTCCTTCGACAAGGACGGCTTCCTCGTGAATCCCTCGGGGCAGATCGTCCAGGGGTTCACGCAGAAGACCCCCACCGGCGCCATCAACGCGACCGGGACGCCGACCGACATCCAGATCCCGACCGGCCTCACCGCGCCGCCGAACCCGACGACCGCCTTCACGTCGGTCACGAACCTCAACGCCTTCGCGAAGGTCGACGATCCTCTGACGGTGGGCATCAACGAGGCGCAGACCTTCACGACCACCGTGCCCGTCTTCGACTCCCTGGGCGGCCGGCACGACGTGAGCGTCACCTTCACGCCGACCGACACGAACGCGAACGGCGCCCTCGATCAGTGGAACTACGACGTGACCGTGGACGGCGGCCAGGTGAACGGCGGCACCGCGGGAACCCCCTTCTCCCTCGGGGCCGGCACGATCGTCTTCGACGCGCAAGGTCAGGTCACCGCCCCCGGCGGCAACGTGAGCATCAACGTCCCGGGGTGGACGAACGGCGGCGCGGGGCAGGCGGTGACGTGGAACATCTTCGATCCCGCCACGGGCGCCTCGAACCTCACCGGCTACGTCGGCCCGTCGGCGACCGCGGCCGTTCAGCAGGACGGGTACCCGGTCGGCCAGCTCAGTTTCCTCTCCGCGGACTCGAACGGCGTGATCTCGGGCGCCTTCACCAACGGCAAGACGCTCCAGCTCGCCCAGCTCGCCGTCGCGAACTTCAACAGCACCGCGGGGCTCATCAGCATCGGCCGCAACAACCTGGCCGAGACCTTGAGCTCGGGGCCGGCGGCGATCGGCTCGGCGAACTCGGGGGGCCGCGGCTCGATCGTCTCGGGGTCGCTCGAGCTCAGCAACGTCGACATCACGCAGGAGCTGACCGATCTCATCGTCGCGGAGCGCGGCTACCAGGCGAACAGCCGCGTCATCACGACGACGGACCAGATCATCCAGGAGGCCTTGAGCCTCAAGAGGTAAGTCGGGTCCCCCCCCGGACGAGCCGGCCCGTCACGACGAGGGCCGGCTCTTTGTTTGGGCGCTGTTTCGGCGGCCGGCGATCGCCCACTTCAGTGACAGTTCCTTCCGGCGCATCGCGCAGTCACGCAAGTAGAGATTGATGAGGCTCTGATACGGCAGCCCGGTCTTGGCCGCGAGCGCCCGGAAGTACTCGACCGTCTCCCGGTCCAGACGGATCGTCACGGCCTGCTTGAGCAGTTTGACGTAAGGGTTCCGCCGCCCTTTCATCTTCGAGAAATCGTAGTGCGCTCTCATGGAATCAACTCCAGTAGCCTTCTTCCTCACGTTTGTCCGCCTTTCGGGCTGAGATGATCCGGACCACGGAATCGCCCTGCCGGTAGCAATGACAGACGACCAGGACATGAAGCTGAAGACTCATCCCCAGCAGGATGAAGCGCTCCTCATCCTCTGAATGGTCTGGATCGAAATAGACCACCGCGTTCTCGTCGTGGAACGCCGTCTGCGCTTCCTCGAACGAGACTCCGTGCTTGCGCCGATCGGCCACGTTCTTGTCGGAGTCCCAGACGAACCGAAGCCCAGCCATTCTTACAGTGTACGTACGCGCCCGGCGCCGGTCAAGCACTCACTGAATGCGTTCGCCTTCTCGGCGGTCAGGAGATGTTCGTCGACGTAGCTCACGCCTCCTGGCTCAGGAAGAGCTTGTTGCCGTAGAGGTCCTCGAGCTGCACGCCCGTTCCCCACGGCCCCGACTGCGGCTCGCCGAGGAACTTCACGCCGAGCGGCTTCATCCGCTGGTACTCGGCCCGGCAGTCGGTCGTGTCGAAGGCCAGGAAGGCGTGGCTGCCCCCCCTGCTTCCCCACGAGGGCCCTGTCCGACGCATTCGCGGCCAGCTCGAGGGCCAGCGTGACGTCCTTCTGATTCGGCCACGCCACCGTGACCCAGCGGCCGTCGCCGAAGGCCTTGTCCTCGAGAAGATGGAAGCCGAGCTTCTTCGTGTAGAACTCGATGGCTGCGTCCTGATCGAGCACGAGCACGGTGACAATCCTGATTGTGTTCATGACCGCGTCCCTCCTGTGGGTGACGTTCGACGCGGATAATCTACCGATCGTCGGCGGTTGGCACTTGTAGAAAAACGACGTTGTCGTGGTCGCGGAAGATGTCCCGGATCGCCCGCATCTCGGAGGCGAACGCACCAGGCGTCCGGTCGGCGAAGTCCTTGAAGTCGCGGATGAAGTGAGCCTGATCGGTGAATCCGAACTCGTGGGCGAGGTCGGTCAGGCTCTGGTCCGGATCGAACATCAGCCGCTTCCGGATCTCCTCGAAGCGGATCGCGCGCGCGAGCGCCTTCGGCGAGACCCCCAACGCCTCCTTGAACCGCCGCTGCACCTGGCGGGTGGACAGATGGCAGCACTCGGCCAGCTCCGCCAGGCGGAACTGCCCCTTCCTGAGATGCAGCATCTTCGCCGCCGCCCGGATCGTCGGCAGATCGACCGTCAGGGTCAGGAGCTTCCCGATGAGATGGTCCTCGACGAGGGCGACGGCGGCCTCGTCGTCATCCTTTCGAACGGCGGACGCCACCTTCGTCGCGAGCCCCGTCCACTCGCGGCCGAGCGTCGTCTGCAGACGCCTCGGCCCCTGCGCCTGCTCGGCGAGGAAGGGGAGCGCCCCCCACGCGAAGAATCGCGCTGCGATGATCCTGGCGGTCCCTTCGCATCGAAAGCGCAGCGGCTTTTCCTGCAGCCCCACCACGAACACCTTGGGCATCTCGCGGTCGGCGCCGCCCGCGGACTCCAGGTGGTAGGGGTCGCCGAAGTTCATGATGAGCTCGATGAAGGGATCGGGGGTGACGTCCTCGATC
>JACPZX010000021.1 GCA_016195325.1 Acidobacteriota bacterium | reverse complement strand
GTACTTGCCGTGGTAGGCGGCCCCGAGGTTCACGAGGGCGTTCTGACTCTGCGGGAAGACGTCGGTGAGCTCTTCGAAGGTGTTGATGGCCAGATTGAAGTCGCCTTCGTGCAGCGCCCGGTATCCCGCGTCGAACTTGTTCGCGGCAAATGCCAGCTGGCTCAGGCCCTTCCGAACCTCCTCGAGGCGCACGGGGATCTCGGGGTGGAGCGGGAACGAACCCGGGTGGACGGGAACCTCCACGCGCGGGCCGATCGCCTCGCGGAGCTTCTCGAGGAAGGTGACGGCGCCGTCCGAGTGATAGCCGGCGCGCAGGGCGTAGAGCATGCCAAACTGATCGGCGTTGAGCTCGCGGCGCTGGATCAGCGCGTCGATCTCGGCCTGAAGCGCCCGGCTCGCCGTCTGGTACTCAGCCGAACCCGCGCCGAGCCTCTCGCACAGGGCGTGATCGACGTACCGGGCGACGGCCTGATCGACGATCGAGTTGGGGATGTCCCGGAAGGCAGCGTGCGCGATCTCGTGCCCCAGGGCGAAGGCGAGCTCGTCGTCCGTGAGGGTGTACTTTTCCAGGAGATCCCGCGTGACGTAGACGTGGCCGCCGACCAGGGAAAAGGCGTTGGCCTCATCGGCGCCGGGCAGCACGCGGAAATCGAACCGCATCTGGGGGCGGTCGCAGTACCGGGCCACGCTCCTGCCGATCCTCTCGATCCGTTCGTCGCGGACCGAGGGAGATTTTCCCTCCTGGAGAATGACCGCTTGCGTCCCCATCTCGCTCTCGTCGAGAAGGGTGAAAGAGGACGGCCCCAGGGGCGAGACGCCCCGCGGGAGGTGGAAGCCCCGGGGAAGGAGGGGAAGCGGAGCGCACGTCGTCTGCGGGCCGTTCTGGGCGGGAACGATCGGCCCGGGGACGGGCGCAGCGCCCGGGGGGAAGGCGACGCAGAACACCGCCAGAAGGGAACGCGCTCCCCTCTTCTTCCTGCCGGGCCGAGGGAACCCGAACTGCATGAACGCCTCTGCGATGTTGCGCGGTGCTTGGCTGCACGATACCCAGATCGCCCGCTTTTTACAAGAAGGCCGTGTCAACAGCCATACTGATTTTCCTTGCCAGGTCCTTTGACCCGGACGCTCATCCCGAGGTGCACGCCTGCTACTCGAGTGGGTGACGGTGAAGAGCGGCGAACGGGCGGTCCAGGTCTTCGTCGTCTACCCGGAGACGAAGGAGAAGGCGACCACGGTCCTCGTCATCCACGAGAACCGCGGCCTCACCGACTGGGTTCGCAGCCTCGGCGGCGTCCTTGATGAACGAGGCCGGTAGGCCCCGTGGCCCCAGAGGGACCCGTGCTCCAAGGAGGTGTTTTCGGCTATGGGCGCCCGGAAGGGATCTCCAGGTACTGGCGGCCGTCGGGGCTCGTGACGACGCGCGATCCGGGAGGCCGGCTCGCGATGGAGGCCGTCGGCCCCGCGCCTCCCCAGAGGGCGATCGCCGTCTGCCGTCTGCCGCCGCCGAGATCCAGAGTCGCCTCGACGAGAAGCCTCCCCGACCCGCGCGAGCCTGAAGCCACGACGAGATCGATCGAGGAGATCGCCCCCTCCGCCCCCGGCGCCGAGACCGTGGTGCCGGGAATCGCGGACTCGACGACGAGCCCCTGCTGCGGCATCGCCCGGACCGTCAGGCTCTCCCCCGAGACGAGAGGCGTCGTGCGAACCTGAAGCTCCTGCCGCCCCGCGCCGAGCGCGCGGCCCGGGGTCACTTCAATACGGATCGGCGCCTCCGGCTTGGCCGTGCGAGGCGCCTCGCCCGAGACGGCCGCGATCGGCGACGCGCTCGTCGGCGTGAGCGACAGGTTGAGCGTGAAGTCCCCGTTGTTGAAGGTCGTCGTCGCCCCGGAGATCGAGAAACTCTTCACCTGGAGGACGTAGAAGCCGGGCTGGAGGTCCGCGTGGAGCGCCTCGCTCGCGGCGCCGCTGTTCATCGACGAGACGATGACCGTCCCCTGATCGTCCAGCAGGAACAGGTCGAGATTGTTCATCCCGACGGGCCCGGCCGTGATGTCGAGCGTGGCGTCCGCGCCTTCCGTGTCGCCGAGCGTGAAGCCGTAGAAGGCGGACGAGGAGAAAAGGTTGGTCCGCTGGCTCGTCAGGCTGTCGACCGTCCCGGTCACGGCCACGCCGGAGTCGATCGGCGCGGGGAAGGGGTTCGTCACCGAGGGGAGCCCGCCCGGGGTGTAGGCGATCTGCCGCTCGTCGAGGAGCGAGGTGAGGAGGGTCCCGACGGTCGAGTCGGACGCCACGAGGCGGTCGGCGTAGTCGATGAAGTAGAGGAAGCTGTCGTTCTTCGCGTCGCGGAAACCCTGCCATATCTGCGCCGCGGGGATTTGGCCGCCATCGCCGCTGTCGGTCCGCGCGTCGTAGAGATCCCACAGAGCGCCCGACACCGAGGACTCGCTCCAGTACCCGGGGGTGCTCCCGGGGGCCGCGTTGTCCTCGAGATCGAACGAGAAGACCCCCGAGCTCATCGAGTCGAAGTAGAGCGATGACGACGGCGCGAGATTCTGGCTGGCGACGCCGAAGAAGTCGGCCCACCCCTCGCCCCAGGCGAGGCGCGGGTCGACGACGCCGCTCAGCGTGTGATTCCCCCCCGGCGAGTCATCGCGCGAGAGGAGAGCCTCCAGGTAGTGCGCGTACTCGTGATCGATGACGGTGTTGTCGAACTCGTCGGAGTCCGAGGTCCGGTCCCCTTTCACCACCGCTTCGTGCGTGGTCGGTCTGAAGAAGGTCCCGGCGGTGCTCGTCGAGGACCAGCGGACCTTCACCGACGGCACGGAGGCGGCCGGCTCCGCCGCGCTCACCCACATGCCGGCCAGGCGCAGCGCGTCGAGGATGTTGAAGGGCCCCGACGCGCGGCTCGCGTCGGTCGCGAGGAGATCCTCGTGGGCGTCCTGGCCGGTCGCGAGCGTGAAGTCGGGGCTCACGACCGAGTAGAGGATCTCGTCGGCGACGCCGACGACCGTCCCCTCACGGGTCGACGCGACGGCGCGGAGGTGCACCGGCCCGGCGAAGTCCGCGATCATCCGGTACTCGCCGTTTTCGTCGGTCGTCCCCGAGGCAAGCGTCGCACCCGTTCCCGAGTCGACCAGTTCGACCGCAAAGCTGGCGGCGCGCGTCCGGATGGGGGAGAGATCGGTCCTGAGCCCCACCTCGTCGACGGCGATTTTCTCGAATTCGAAGGCCCCCGTGATTGCCGAGACGCGCGGGGGCGGGCACAGCCCGGTCCCCGTCGGGATCAGGTTCATGTCGAAGACGACCGCCTTGCGGCACTTCCCCTTCACGCACCCCTCGCCGACGATCTGCCCCCGGTCGTTCAGGTCGTTCCACCCGGGGGAGTCGGTCGAATTGGGGTCCAGCATGCACGTGGAATCGAACAGGCCGTGGACCGGATCCCAGAGGAAGTCCGCGCCCGCGGATCGGGCCCCGAGGACCATGCTGTGGTTGTTGATGGCCGTCGCAATCGAGTTTCCCGGCTCGCCGGGGGTGAGATCGGTGACCTTGCCGTCCTTCCAGAGCGCCGCGTGGACGTGCCCTCCCGCGACGGCCACGTACCCG
>JACPZX010000020.1 GCA_016195325.1 Acidobacteriota bacterium | reverse complement strand
GCGTGTTGATCCGCGTGGACCGTCGCGAGAGGTTGCTCGACCGCCGCCACGGCGGCCGGATCCGGAAGGGCGGCCCGGGCGCTCGCGCCCGCCGTCAGGATTGCGGCAAGACAGATCAGCGCGCTCGACGCGCGCGCGAAAGGATGTTCTCTCATCTCCAAGGCCATCTCCTCACTCGATGATCGCCGAGGACAGGGTTCGGCGACGGGGCCGGACAGATGCGTGTATATACGCGATCCGGCCCCGCGCTGCCATGAGTTTTCAGTGACGACGGGCCGACAATCCCGTCATTGATCCCACCCGAACCTCTCCGCCAGGGCCTCGATCCAGCCTTGCGTCGCCGGGTGGATCGTGTCACCCCCCTCCTTCTCGAAGAAGAAGGGCTTGCGCTTCACCTTGTCGGGGGCGATCTGGTCCATCGTGGTCGCGTCGTAGAGGCGGCCGTTGAGCATCGTGTAGGCGACTTTCTCCGAGTCCCTGATGTTCCCGAGGGGATCCCCCGAGATGACCGCCAGGTCGGCGAGCTTGCCGACCTCGATCGACCCGATGTCCTTGTCCATGCCGATGTAGCGCGCGCCGTCGATCGTCGCGCCGCGGAAGGCCTCCCACGGCGTGAAGCCGCCCTGGGCCATGCTCCAGATCTCCCAGTGCGCGGCAAGACCCGCCCTCTGGCCGTGGGCGCCGATCTGGATCGAGACCCCCTTCTCCCTGAGCTTGTGGGCCTCCTCGGCGACCTTGATGTGGTTGTAGTGCTCGTCGGGGGCCTTCGTCCGGCGCATCGAGCGCGGCTCGATGATGAAGCGCGGCGTGAAGGTCATGAGCTTCACGTCCTTCCAGACGTCGGTGCGGTCGTACCAGTAGTTCTCCCCCGAGATGCCGCCGTAGGCGACGACGAACGTCGGGGTGTAGCCGACCTTCGTCTGCGACCAGAGCTGCCTCACGTCGTCGTAGAAGGAGACGAGCGGCGTCGCGTGCTCGATGCCGGTGTGGCCGTCGACGATCTCGGTCATGTTGGGCTGGAACTTCGCCCCCCCCTCGGGGACGACCATCATCTGGAGGTCGCGCGCGGCGGCGATGATCTGCTGGCGCTGGTCGCGCCGGGGCTGCTGGTAGGACTTCACCGAGATCGCCCCGGCCTCCTTGAGGCGCCTCACGTGGAAGGTCGCGTCGTCGAGGGAGTCGATGTCGGCGGTCGCGCCGGGTGAGTGCGCGCCGTAGAGGATCGTCCCTGTCGAGAACACCCGCGGCGCGACGATGAGCCCCGCCCTCTGGAGCTCGGCGGCGGCGAAGACGCTCTGCGTGTCGTTCGACGGGTCGTGGATCGTCGTGACGCCGAAGGCGAGGTTCGCGAGCTGGCCCCAGTTCTGGTCCGGGACGATCCCTTCGTTGCTGAAGGCGCCGTGAGCGTGCACGTCGACGAGGCCGGGGATAATCGTCCTCCCGGTGACGTCGATCACGGTCGCGTCGGCCGGGATCTTCACTCTCCCCGCCGGGCCCACCGCCTCGATCCGGTTGGCGCGCACGACGACCACGCCGTCGTCGATGATCTCCACCTTCGACCCTGCGTCCCTCATCGTGATGATCTTCGCCCCCTTCAGGGCGATGGCCCCCCTGGGTTTGTCCGACGGGACGCGGAACTTGAGATCGATCCCCTGCTCGACCGGATCGGGGAGCTTCTCGGGGGCGCCGTCGAGGAAGGCGAAGGCGTCCTTCAGCTCGCGCGTGTAGAGGGTCGGGCCGTGCGCCCAGTGGAGAGACTTGCTGTCCCCGGACCACGACAGATACTCGCCGGATCGCTTCGAGACCTGCTTCACCGGGATCGACTTCGCGCCGGAGCCGATGTCCACGGGCTTCCCGGTGATCGCAAACGGCGCGACGTAGGCGTTCCACTTCGCGCCGAAGGCGATCCACTTCCCGTCGGGGGAGACCGCGAACTCGGTCGCCTCGTCGCTCTTGAGGTGCGTCTTGAGGTCCACGCCGTCGAGGTTCACGGACTTGAGATGGAGGTTCGTCTCCTCGACGGTATCCGCGAAGTAGACCCGGTCCGACGTGGCGCCGAACTGCGGATTCGTCCCGCTCTTCGTGAGGAGCTTCGCCTCGCCGCCGGCGGCGGGGATCAGGTAGATGCCGGGGTCCATCGACCAGTCGCCTGAGCCGAGGTAGCCGTCGGTGATCTTCCGGAAGACGATCCACTTCCCGTCGGGGGAGAACTGCGGCTCGACATAGTGTCCAGGCTGCGACGTGACGGCGTGATCCGACGCGCCGTCGGCGCCCGCGACGCGGATCGACCCGAGCGCGTCGTCGTTCCAGGTGGTGTAGACGATCTGGCGGCCGTCGCGCGACCACGCGGGGTAGATCTCGCTGTGATCGCTCTGGGACGTCAGGCGCTTCGGGTCTCCCGAGGCCGCGTCGCGGACGTAGAGCTTCCCGAGCGCCTGGAGGACGATCTTCGATCCGTCCGGCGACATCTGCGGCCAGCGGGGCATCTTCACGTCGAAGGCGTCGGGGGCCACATCCACCGGGAAGCGGAGGCTGGCCGTGACCTTCCGCTCCGCCTTCACGTGGACCGGGATATCCGTGACGGCCTTCGTCCTCACGTCGACGCGTCGGATTTTTCCGCCCGCCCAGAAGACGATCGAACCGCCGTCGGGGGTCCAGGCGTACGCCGGCGTGTTCCCCTGGCTCCCGTCTGTTTCTTGAAGGTCGCGGTCGAGCTTCGTGTAGATGGGGCGCTCGAGCCCCGAGGCGAGGTCCTTCACGTACAGCGCGCTCGTCATGGACGGCGTGCGCTTCACGAAAGCGAGCGACTTCCCGTCGCGCGACGGCACGGGGCGGATGGCGCCGCCGGCCCCGGCCACGTACGTGTCGGTCTCCGCCGTCCTCCGGTCGAAGCGCTGGACGACGAAAATCTGCTTCGTCGAGTCCTTGTCGTACTGCCAGACGCGCCCCGGAGTCGTGTCCTGGCTGTAGTAGACGTACCGGCCGTCGGGCGAGAGCGCGGGCTCGGCGATGTTCTTCTGAGCCTTCGTCCCGTCGGGGCGCTCGACCATCACGAGGCCTCCCCCGCCTCCCACGCTGAAGAGCCAGATCTCCCCCGCCGGGATGCTGCGCGTGGTGGTGAAATCCTTCTTCGCGACGATGTACGCTCCGTCGGCGCTCCACGACGGGTTGTGGACGAGGTGCTCCTTCTCCTCGGTGACCGCCTTCGCTCCCGACCCGTCGGCGTTCATGAGCCAGAGGTTGTCGGCGCCGCCGCGATCGCTGACGAAGACGATCTTCTTCCCATCAGGGCTGAAGCGAGGCTCGGTGTCCCATGGAATCCCCTCGGTGAGCGCCTTCGCGTCGCCACCCGCGGCCGGGACGGCGTAGATGTCGCCGAGCATGTCGAACACGATCGTCTTCCCGTCGGGGGAGATGTCCACGTCGGACCAGGTCGTCTCGGTGGTGTCGATCGAAACCGACGTCCACGTCCCCGGAGGGTTGGCCACGTCCCACTTCTTCTCGTCCTTCTTGTCGTCAGCCTTGGCGGCGTTCTTCTTGGCGTCCGCTGTGGCGGACTTGTCGGCCGCCGCGGCGGGCAGGAAGAGCAAGGCGAGCAGGGCGGGAAGCGTCAGCGCGAAGAGTCCTCGTCTCATCCACATGTTCGATCCCTCGATCTTGTCAGGACGGGGTGACCCCGCCGATACGCATTGGAAGGGGGGCATGTTACCGGGGATTCCAGCGTTTTGCCCCATCCGGGCATCGAAAGGGGTGGGAAGGGAGGCGCCCGGATGGAAGCGCAGGCCGCGCAGGGATGGCTGGAGAGGGTGATGGACCCTCTCGCCGAAGAGCGCGATCTCGTGCGCCGGGCCCTCGGCGGCGACAGCGCGGCCTTCGAGAGCCTGTACCGGGAGAACGTCGGACGGATTCACTCCCTCTGCTCCCGGATGAGCGGGGACCGGAGCCGGGCCGACGATCTCACGCAGGAGGTCTTC
This sequence comes from Acidobacteriota bacterium, assembly GCA_016195325.1. Taxonomy (NCBI): domain Bacteria; kingdom Pseudomonadati; phylum Acidobacteriota; species Acidobacteriota bacterium. The sequence continues at coordinate 12,705 of JACPZX010000020.1, read as the reverse complement.
ATCCGGGCCTACCGGCAGCTCGGCACCTTCCGCGGGGAAAGCCGCCTCGGGTCATGGCTCCACCGGATGGCCGTGAACGTGGTCCTCGGCGACGAACGATCGCGCGCACGGCGCTTCGACCTGTCGCGAGGAGCCGCCGACGCCGACGGCCTGGCCGACCCGGTCTCGGGAAGAGGCCGCGAGGGGACGCCGGACCTCGAGAGGGCGATCGCCGCCCTCCCGGCGGGAGCGCGCGAGGTCCTGGTGCTCCACGACATCGAAGGGTACCGGCACGAGGAGATCGGCGAGATGACCGGACGATCGGCGGGAACGTGCCGCGCCCAGCTCCACCGGGCCCGACAGCTCCTGAGGGAGGCGCTGAAGTGAGCTGCCACGAGATGGAAGGACATTTGAACGACCTGGCCGACGGGACGATCGCCCCCGCCGAGCGCGCGGCGGTGGAAGCGCACCTCGCCGGCTGCGCCGCGTGCCGCGCGGCGCTCGAGGACCTCGAGGGCCTCGTTGCGAAGCTCTCGGCCCTTCCGCGCACCTCGGAGCCGTCGCGCGATCTCTGGCCCAACATCCGGCCGGGCGGGCGGCAACGCCCCCGCTTCGGCGCCCCGAGGAGGCACCCTCTGATCACCGGCCCTCACCTCGCCCTCGCGGCGGCGATCCTCATCGCCGTCTCGGCCCTCGTGACGGCTCTCGTCCTCAGGGAGCGCCCCGCCGGGCCTGTCGGTCCCGTTGCGCCCGTCGCGCCGGCCGGCGCCGTCGACGTCGCCGCGGCCGAGGCCGATCTCGCGCGCGCCACCGCAACTCTTCTCGACGCCCTGCACCGCCACCGCGACGACCTCCCGGCCGAGACGGTCGCCGAGATCGAGACGAACCTCCGCATCGTGGACCAGGCGATCGGCGAGGCGAGAGCGGCCCTCGCGCGCGACCCGTCGAACGCGCGCCTCGGCCACCTCGTGGCGGCGACGTACCAGAGAAAGCTCGACCTCATCCAGGGGGCCTCGCGCCTCCCCTCACATGTCTGAGTGTCTTTCGATCAGGGAGCAACGACCATGAAGAGACTTCTGACCGTATTGGGGGTGGTGGCTGCGGCGGTGACGCTCACGCTCTCCCAGGAGAAGATCGACCAGCGCCGCCCCGCTTCGGACAACGCCGCCGTCGCGATCGAGAACATCGCGGGGAAGGTCGTCGTCTCCGGCTGGAACCGCGCGGAGGTCGAGATCACCGGGATGCTCGGCAAGGGAACCGACGGCCTCGAGGTGACGGGCGACCGCGATCACGTCACCGTGAAGGTGAAGTACTCGAACGACAACGGCCCTCGCCGCGACATCGGCGACACGACGCTGAACCTGCACGTCCCGCAGGGCGCGAAGCTCAAGGTCGAGACCGTCAGCGCCCTCATCGACGTCTCGGACTTCGAGGGGGAGACGGAGCTTCAGTCGGTGAGCGGCACCGTGCACCTCACCGGCTCGCCGAAGACCGCCGACCTCTCCACGGTGAGCGGAGCGATTGCCGTCGACTCGAAGGCCCGCCTCGACGAGGGGTACTTCAAGACCGTCTCGGGGAGCATCGAGGTCGGCGCCGACCTGAGCCCCCGAGGGCGCTTCAAGTTCGAGACCGTCTCGGGGAACGTCACCCTCACCGTGCCGCGCGGAGCCTCCGCCGACGTTGAAGCTTCGTCTTTCAGCGGTAGAATCGAGAACGACTTCGGCCAGACGCCGAAGAAGTCGAACCCCTACCTCCCCTCGAGCGAGCTGTGGTTCCAGGTCGGAGGCGGCGGCGCCAGGGTTTCGATTCAGACTCTCAGCGGGCGGATCCGCATCGCCCAACAGTAAGGGTCCGATGGAAGCAGGCGACTCCCTCCTCCACTACACGATTCACTCGCGCCTCGGCGAGGGGGGGATGGGGGTCGTCTACCGGGCCGAGGACAGCCGCCTCGGCCGCACCGTCGCCCTCAAGGTCCTTCGCCCCGATCTCGCCGCCAACCAGGAGTGGGAGCGCCGCTTCCAGCGCGAGGTGCGGGCCGCCTCGGCCGTCAGCCATCCCGGCATCGCGACGATCTACGACGTCCACCGCGACGGCACCACCGTCTTCTACACGATGGAGTTCGTGGAGGGTCGAAACCTCCGCACGCTCCTCGAGGCGGGGCCCCTTCCTCTTCCTCTCGTGCTGCGGGCCGGCCTGCAGATCACCGAGGCGATGACCGAGGCGCACCGCCGCGGCATCGTCCACCGCGATCTCAAGCCCGAGAACGTCGTCCTCTCGGACTCAGGGTTCTTCAAGGTCCTCGACTTCGGCCTCGCCTGCTTCGTCACCGACGCCCTGGTAGGCCCCGAGGCCCGCTCGCGCCTCGAGACGATCACGCGCGACACGACCGGCGGCGGGCGCGTCATCGGCACCGTCAGCTACATGAGCCCCGAGCAGGCCCAGGGGCTCCCGGTGGACGCGCGGTCGGATCTCTTCTCGATCGGCGTCCTCCTTCACGAGCTTTCCACCGGGGTCTCCCCTTTCACGAAGGCGAGCGTCCTCGCGACCTTCCACGCCATCGTCCACGAGGCGGCGGCGCCGGTGCGCTCGCTGCGGCCCGAGCTTCCGGAGGAGCTCCAGTGGATCGTGTCGCGGTGCCTCGCGTAGGATCCGGGCGATCGCTACCAGACGGCGGCGGAGCTTGCCGAAGACCTTCGCGCCCTGGCGGGGGTGAGCGGTTCGGGGGCGCGGAAGATCTCGTCGATCCGGCGGTTCGGTGAGGCGCCGGCTTCGAGGCGGTGGCCTCTCGTGGCGGGGGCGGCTGTCGTGGTGGCGATCGTGGCGGGAATTTTCGTGGTGCGGCGGGTGGTACCAGTCGCCGGGCTGCCCGCAACGCCCGGGCGGTTCGAGAGGGCTTCGGTTCGGGTTCCCGATCCGTCTCTGTTGCGGTCGATCGCCGTCGCGGCCTTCGCGAACAACAGCGCGGACTCCAAAGACGCCTGGCTCTCGCAGGGTGTCCCCCAGATGATCACGACGGATCTGGCTTCGTCGCCGGACCTTCGCGTGATTTCGTCGCAGAAGCTGAACGATCTCGTCGCGATGTCGGGGAAAAAAGACATCGGGTCGCTCGACGGGGCCACCGTCACGGAGCTCGCGAAGTGGGCCGGCGCCGGGGTCGTCATCGCGGGGTCGATCTTCAAGATGGACTCGGGGTACCGCATCGACGCGCAGGCTTCGGATGCGGCTTCGGGGCAGGTCCTCGTGGCGTCGAAGGCCGAGGGGAAAAACGTCTTCGAGCTGGTCTCGAAGCTGACGGCGGATCTGAGGGCGGGGTTGACTCATTCGGGGGCGCCTCCTCGGGTGACGCCTGTCCAGACCGTCGCGGTCTCGGAGGATGCGTACCGCTCGTTCACGCGAGGGATGGAGGACTTCCGTCGGCTCCGGTATGGCGAAGCGGCCGATGCCTTCCGCGAGGCTCTCGCGGCGGATCCTTCGTACGCTCCGGCGCAGATGCGGCTGGGGATGGCGCTGTGGCTCGGCGGCGATCGTCCTCATGGGCTCGAGTGGATTCGGAAGGCTTCGGGGTCTTCGGGGTCTCTGTCGGATCGGGATGGGCGGTTGCTCGCGGTGGTCTCGGCTTGCCTCGATTCGAAGGATCCTCATCTGATCGAATCGCGCGTGGCGGAGTTCCGGAAGAGCTTCCCGCGGGATTCGGAGGCGCTGCTGTGGCAGGCGCAGGCTTCGGCGGATCTCCTGGGGGATCGCCTGGGGGCTGTCCGGCTGCTTCAGGGGATTCTCGGGGACGAGTCGGACAATCTGGCGGCGCTGTCGCTCCTCTCGTCGCAGCTCGCGGAGATCGGGGCGCCCGGCGATGCGGCGGCGATCCTTTCGGATTACCTGGTGCGGCATCCGGCGGACGCGGGGACGGTGGGGAGGAAGATCACTATATATAGGAAGGGGACGGAAGTTCCGATTCCGCCGGCGAAGCCGGTGCCCGCGCCGGGGAGCTAGACCTGGGTTCTTGTTTTCCGGGGAACAGGCGGGACCTTCAAGGTGCCGATGCTGTACCGCGACGGCTTGGAGATACCGCAGGGGAAAGCGTTCTGATGAATTGCCGACATTTCCCGCCATGTCGAGGACGCCCCCGACCATTTCGGCCTCACGTTCGAGAAAGACGATATCGTGACCCTCCCGCACCTCGCCCTCCTCAACGGGTGGACGCCGTCCTCGTGGGCTCTTCCGACAACGCGCGCGTCGCCGTCTCCCACGACATGTGGGCCGAGATCGCCTCCACGCACACCACGCTCCTCACGACCCTGCAACAGAAGTTCTCTCGAGTGGGGACCTCGTCGTGGAACGACGTGAGGTGAGCCCATGACAAGCACGGCATCCCTCTGACGCTCCTCATCAGCCTGCGGAACTCGGAAGCTCGGCGCCCGCGGGCGCTTCCTAGCTCACTTCCGACCCCTCGATCCCGTCGATCGGCCCAGGCACGCGAAGGTGCTGGCCTTCTCGCCGAACGCGGGCTTCTGGATGCCCCTTCCCGACGACCCCTCGTCGTGCAAGACTCCACCGCGATGACGCCCCAACTCCGTGTGTTCGTCAGCTCCGTGCAGAAAGAGCTCGAGGACGAGCGCCTCGTCGTTCAGAATCTGCTGAACACCGACTCCTTCCTCTCGGCGCACTGCACTCCCGTGCTTTACGAGTACGAGCCCGCGGCCCCGACCAGGCCGCTGGACGGATGCCTCGAGGCCCTCGACGCCTGCCAGGTCTACCTGCTGATTGTCGGCGTCCAGCACGGTACCCCGTTGGGCGAGTTGTCGATCACCCACGCCGAGTATCGCCGAGCAAAGAAGAATTCGATTCCCGTGCTCGCGTTCATCCGCGGCGAGCGACACGTGGCGCGCGAACCAGGAACGGTGGCCCTGCTGGCCGAGCTCGACGCGGACGGACCCAAGTACAAGCGCTTCGGGAACGTCATCGAACTCCAGCGGGAGGTTCGGGCGGCATTGCTGAAGCTGCTTCGGGATCGCTTCGGCATCGCCCCCACCAGCGACGAGGAGGAGATCGCCCGCCAGACCATCGAGGCGACGTCCCCCTTCGAGTCCCGCCCCCTCGACCGGATTCGCTGGCAGGATCTCGATCACGACATCGTTCGCCGACTGCTTGCTGCGGCGGAAGGACGCGAACGGGCGGGATTCTCGGACGACGACTTACTCGTCGGCGCCACTCTGCGCGGTCTCGTCTGGCATGAGCCGAGCTCGGGCGAGCACTTTGCCACCGCCGCCGGCATCGTGCTTCTGGCCCGCGATCCGTCGGCCGTGTTTCCCCAGTGCCGCATCCTGGCCGACGCCTACCGGGGAGCGGAGGCCGACGGAGCGCCCCGCGACCATGAGGACATCCGAGCGCCGATGCCGATCGCCGTTGATCGCGCCCTCGCCTTCGTCGATCGCAATACGCGGCACCCCATGCGGGTCGTCGGGCTCAACCGCGTGCGCATCGACGAGTACCCCGAGGAAGCGCTGCGCGAGGCGGTGGTGAACGCGATCGCGCACCGGCAGTACGAGGACGCCGGCCGGAAAATCCTGCTCGAAGTCTTCTCCGATCGCGTCGCCGTCTCGAGCCCGGGCCTGCCGCCCGCGCCCATCACGCTCGCGAGCCTCCGCAAGGTCAAGTATCGTCCGTGCTCGCGAAACCCCGTTCTCGCCCAGTGCCTGTCCTACTTCCACCGCATCGAGGAGCGCGGCAGCGGCTTTCGTCGCATGACCGACCGGATGCTCGATCACGGGCTCGACCGACCGCTTATCGGAACCGACACCGGCTATTTCCAGGTCACGTTTCCGGGGCCGGGCGAGAACATCGAGCGCATCCGTGTGCAGGAGAGCCGGCTCGTGGTGACGCCCGCCGTGGATGCGCAACTAAACGATCGCCAGCGGAGGATGGTGCAATGGATGGTGGAGGGTCAGGAGCTCACGAGCAGGCAGTGCGAAGCGGAATTCGGTGTCACCCGACCGATCACGTCCGGCGACTTCGGTAAGCTGGTCGAACTTGGCCTGGCGGAGAAACTGGGAGCGGGCCGCTCCACGCGCTACCGCCTCAAGGGGACCGGCGAATCGTCAACCAATCGTCAAGCCGATCGGCCCAATCGTAAACCGGCGAAGGGTGGGGACTCCGAGTGACGAACTCACAAGTGGAGGCACCCGTGAGCCAAGAGGAGGTGTCGTGATGAGATGGCCACCCATCGTCCTCGGGGTAATCGTCCTCGCGCTCTCGCCGCTCCATCCGCTCGCGGAGGAGCCGGAGAAGCACGACTGCGGAACAGCCCAGACAAGACCTCATGGATGCGAGTACAGCTTCACCCTGCCACCCGACGAATTCGTCCCGACCTTCGGCAAGAAAGAGGACGGCACCCTGAACTACCGAGTCCCCCTCCTCAAGGTGTTCGACAGGACGGGAGTCCAGGTACTCGATCGAATGGGATACGCGAAGGGCCTCGTGGACGTGCTGAAAGAAACGACCGCGTCGCCCAAGCCGGTGGAAGGCCACGGAACCCTCGCCGAAGCGTTGGCCCGAGTTCGAACGGCCGCCGGGCCAGCGCCTGCGGCCTCGGGACTGACCCAGGCCGATTTCTACATCGTGACGTACGAGGCCGAGTGGTGCGTCCCGTGCAAGGCCCAGTTGAAGGATGTCCGCCGTTTCGCCGATTCCAATCGAAAGGCCCGGACCGACATCGTGCGCGTCGAAGCCAATTTCATGGCGCTCGACTCCGACACCCAGAAACGCCTCGTCGGGCACACGTCTCCACCCCCGAAACCGGAAGAGAAAGACAGGTAGGTGCGCGTGGCCCGGATCCTCGCCGAGCTGGGGATCCCCGCCTCGTACGCCGTGGACAATCGCCTGCGGCTCCACGTGGAAGCGACGGACCTCGTCGCCATCGGCACCGACATCCACGGGCGGGAGCGCCAGCTCACGCCGCACGCAGCCGATCGCTGGGCCGAACTCCGCACCGCCGCGGAGCGGGACGGAATCACACTTCTCCTCGTCTCCGCCTTCCGCAGCGTGGATTACCAGCTGGGGATCTTCGAGCGGAAGATCGGGGCGGGCGAATCCCTCGAGAGTATCCTGAAGGTGAACGCGCCTCCCGGATACAGCGAGCACCACACGGGCCGGGCGGTGGACCTCACGACGCCGGGGTGCGCTCCGCTCGTCGAGGAGTTCGAGTCGACCGCAGCCTTCGCATGGCTTCTGTTGCACGCGCATCGCTTCGGCTTCGTCATGACGTATCCTCGCGGCAACGAGTTCGGGATGGCCTACGAGCCGTGGCACTGGGCCGTCCGCGAAGGCCAGACGTCATGAACGATCACGCCCTCTTCACGCTTCTCGCCATCGCCGAGGTGTCGGCCACCTTCGCCGGGTTCAGCGGCGTGGTCGCCGTCTTCGGCCGGCGGGCACACGGTGAGTGGTTCCCCGAAGACCGGTTCCGCCTCACCAACATGCTGATGATGTCGCTCGGAAGCGGCCTCTTCGCCCTCGTCCCGATACTCGAGGAGCTGCTGCACGTCCCCGACCGCGCGCTCTTCACGACCGCGAGCGCCCTCCTCGGCGCCTTCTCCCTGGCGTATCTCATCGTCGGCGTAGCGCGGACGCGACGCCTCAGGCGCGAGCATCCCGGGGCCCTCGCGAGGTGGGCCGTGGTCGTCATCCAGGCGTCACTGTTTCTGGCGGCCGCGCTCCAGGCGCTGAACGCCTTCGGCATCCTCTACAACCATGAAGCCGGCCCGTACCTCGCGGGGCTGCTCCTGCTCCTTGTTTTCGCCGGGATCCAGTTCGCCTTCCTCGTCCTGGTCCCCCCGCGGGAAGGCCCCCGGCGCGACGAGCCCCCTCACGTGAAAGAGGCCCCGCGCAAGAAAGGACGCGCATGATCGGGACGACTCCCGGCCGCTGACCTCTACCCCTTCACCGCCACGAGGATCTCCTTCCCCCGGAAGACATCGGGGTCGAGGATGACCACCCTCGCGCCGCCCCGGTCCTCGTCGATCTCCACCGTGAAGTCCCTCCCTTCCTGGTAGATCGTCGGGAGGACCCGTACGCCGCGGATCTCATCGAGGCCGTAGCTCTGCGGCCGGAGATCGATTCTCGTGCCCGCGCGGAGATCCAGCGACTGGTCGTAGCTCACCCCCTTCACGTCCTGGAGGCGCCTCAGGACGGGGCTCAGAACCCCCTGCTCCTTCAGGCTCCGATCGCTGTCGGCGTGGTAGAAGAGGCTGTTCTCGCGCGTGATCAGATCGCTCTCGAGCTGCGCGCGTGCCTCGGAGAGCTGGGATTTGTCCTGCTTCAGGCTCGCGACCTGCACCTTCGCCGCGTCGCGCTCCTTCTTGTAGCCGTCCCGCGCCTTCACCAGCTCGCGCGTCTTCGCCCGGCGCATCGCGATCGGAGTCTGCCCCGCGTCCCCCGCCGTCACGTACGTGCGGAAGGTGTCCTTCTGGGGATCGTAGAAGAACCAGACCTGGTTGCCGGCGAGGAGCTCGTCGGTCTGGTCGACCTGCTTCAGGAGATCCTTCGCCTTCGCCTCGTCGAGGTGGACCTCCCCCGTCAGGTAGGCCATCGCGAGATCGTGGTGCTTGTCCCCGCGCCTGGCCACGACAAACTTGTCGGGAAGGGTCTGCTCGAGATGCATCAGCTTCGCCTGCATCTCGCGGATGGTGTCGCGGTCGGAGATGATCGCCTGGAGCAGGGACCTGTACGAGATGTCCTTCTCCTCCTTGACGAGCGCGTCGAGGACGTCGCGCTGCTCGGGGTTCAGGTCCTGTGTGAAGATCTCGCTGAACTGGAGCGTTCTCTCCCCCGGCTTGCGGGAGGAGTTGAACATGTCGATCCGCTTCATCATGGTGCTGGACGCCTCGTCGATCCGGGCGCGATCCTGCTGGAGCTGCGTCAGCAGCTCGTCGCTGGTCTTCGCGGAACCCGGGGCGGACCGCGCACAGCCGAGCCCGCCGAGTCCCATCAAGGCGACGACCGCGACCGCGGTCGCCGACACCATTCTGATGGCGCGCATGGAGCCTCCTCCGGGACGATGCCCGCGACACACGTGGATGCCTCGGCCGGCGGAATCAGCAGCATCCGTGCCACGCGAAATCAGGCTGCTTCTCTCGGGCGGCAGGGTTAGGTGTCCACGCTTGCCGGGCAGTCGGTTGTCGGGAGTTCCGGACTTCGCGGCACGCGTCCGACGTTCGTCGAGGCTGGCGTCGCGGCTCCTCGTGGTACCGTGGCGCGACACCATTCGGGATGGAGTGACGAATGCCGCGCCGCTTCCTGACGATCCTCGCGCTCGCCTTCCTGGCCCCGCCGGCGGTCAGTGCGCAAACGCCCGCCCTGACCGGCGTCTGGAAATCGGACGGCTACGGCCTCGTCTTCGTGGCGGACGGCGACACGCTCCAGGCCTACGAGGTCACCCGGACGACCTGCGTGCCGAGCATGAAGATGATCCGGCGCCCGGCGACACCGGCCGGAGTCGAAGCCGTCTACACCGTCGACAACGAGCTCACACTGGTGAAAGCCACACCGGATCCGGACGAGAAGCGCCTCCACAACGACGGCGCCGCGTCCGACATGATGATCCACCGGATGGCCGCCCGCCCCGCCGTCTGCGACAAGCCCACCCCGGACACCCCCGAGGGGAACTTCGAGGTCTTCGCGCAAACCTGGGCCGAGCACTACATCCTCTTCGACGAGAAGCACGCCGACTGGCCCGCCGTGGTCGCCGCGGCCCGAGCGAACGTGAAGGCGACGACGACGCCTGCGGATCTCTTCGAGATCCTCCAGGGGATGATCGCCCCGTTCGAAGACGCGCACACCTCGATTGGGGCGGAGGCCATCCAGCGTCGATACCGCACTCTGCGCAAAGGTACCGACCGCTTGATCAAGAACGGCATGAAGGACTTCAGGACGAAGGATCTGCCGCCGCTGCTCGCCGTCACGGACGCCAGACTCCAGGGCCCGATCCGCAAGTGGTGCGACGATCAGGTCCAGTTCGGGCGGCTCGACGAATCGACCGGATACCTCCGGTTCCTCTCGGAAGGGGGCTACACGAAGGAAGGAGATTTCGCGAGCGGGCTCGACGCGCTCGAGGAGGCGCTCGACGCGATCTTCACCGACTCGAAGCTCAAGGGGCTCGTGATCGACGTCCGAATCAACTTCGGCGGCGCCGACCCGTATGGCCTCGCGCTCGCCTCGCGGCTGGCGACCTCGGACTACGTCGCCTATTCGAAGGAAGCGCGGATGGATCCGGTCGATCACAAGAAGTGGACGCCGGGGCAGCCGAGCCTCGTGCGGCCGAGCACCCGGCCGTCCTTCAGGGGACCCGTGGTGGAGCTGACCGGGCCGCTCACCATCAGCGCGGGGGAGACGATGACGCAGGCCCTGATGGGCCGGACGCCCCGGGTGATCCGAATCGGCGAGAACACGCAGGGGGTCTTCTCGGACGTGCTCGGCCGGACGCTGCCGAACGGCTGGACCTTCGGTCTGCCGAACGAGGTCTTCCGGTCGCCGGAGGGGAAGACCTTCGACGGGCCGGGGATTCCGCCGGACATGGCCGTGCCCGTCTTCGCCGACGAGGATCTCAAGGCCGGACGTGACCCTGCCCTCGAGCGCGCGCGGGCCGAACTCTACCGAAACCAGTAATCGGTTCTCCGTCAGAGTCCCGTTCACCTGAATGCGATTGCCGGAGGACCGAATTCGGTCTATATTCCGTCCGCGATCGAGAGGGAGGTCTCCCAGTGAAAGAAGTTCAGATCTCGGATGGAATCGTTCCCCTGGGCGAGTTCAAGGCGCAGGCCGCCAGGCTGCTCAAGCACCTCGGTGAGTCCGGCGAGCCGATGGTCATCACCCAGAACGGGCGGCCGGCCGGCGTCCTCGTATCCCCTAAAGAATATGACCGGATCGTGGAGCGGCAGCGCTTCCTCGAATCGATCGCCGCCGGGCTTGCCGACGCGGAAGCGGACAGGGTCGTCGAGACCGCGGAGTTGCGGAAACGACTCAAGGCCTGGCGGGCCAAGCGCTCCGGCTGATGAAGGTCGTCTGGACGGCCGAGGCCTGGAAACGCCTGCAGGAGATCGAAACCTACATCGCCCAGGCCGCCCCCCGGGCGGCGTCGAACTTCGTGGACCGCCTGATCTCGCGATCCGATGCGCTCGCGCGCCATCCGAATCGGGGGCGCAGTCTTCCAGAGATGCCTGCCAGCGGCTTGCGTGAGCTCGTGGTCGATAAGTACCGGGTCGTCTACCGTCGCGGTCCACACGCGATCGAGATCCTGACCGTGTTCGAGGGCCATCGCCTGCTGCGGCGAGACGAGCTTCCGGAATAAACTCCGCCTTCGTCGCGGTTCCCGGAAGAGACTCCACCTCCGAGGAGGCCCCATGCGACAATCCGTCCTGACGTCCGCCGCGCTGGTTCTCGCCCTCGCGACCCTCTCCCGCGCCGAAGCCCCCGCCTCCGCCGAGGCCTTCACTCGCCTGCGCGCTCTCGCGGGCGACTGGGAGGGGACGTCGGAGTGGTCCGGCGGCCGCACCGGCACCGGCGGAATGAACGCCCGCTACTACCTGACCGGCAACGGCACCGCCCTGATCGAGAACCTGATCGTGGCCGGCGAGCCCATCATGACGAGCGTCTACCACCAGGACGGAGACGACCTGAGGGTCACCCACTACTGCGCCGCGGGAAACCAGCCGCGCCTCAAGGCGAAGACGATCGACCTCGCCCACGGCACGATCGCCTTCACGCTGGTGGACGTCACGAACCTGCGATCTCCCGACGCCGGCCACGTCGAGGCGATCGATCTCCAGCTCGTCGACGCCGACCATCTCAACGTCGTCTTCACGTTCGTGGGAGGCGACAAGCGCAGCGTGGAGACGGTCGCGCTCAGACGGGTGAAGGCGGGCGCGGCAGCCGGGTGAGCGCTGGGTTCGCCCGAGGCTCAGACCAGCTTCAGAGGGCTGACCCGCGCGATCCTGTCGAATTCCCTATCCGCGGTGAGCAGGAGGCAATCGTGACGGATGGCTGCGGCGGCGATCTGGCAGTCGGCTGTCGAGGCGCTCACCCCCGTCGAGGCGCACACCCTGTGGAGCGATGCCGCCGCAACGAACTCGCGTCGACCCAGGTCGAGAAGTGGAAACGGCTCGAGATGCCTGGCCACCCTGCCGAACGAGGAATCCGAGCGGAACGCCTGAAGGATCTCCTGGAGTATCCATCCTGTCAGGACCACGTCCTCGTCGTTCTCGAGCAGGGACGCGAGCTGTTCAACGGCAGGGTGCTCCGTCGGGCCTTTTCTGCGCAGTGCGAGAGACCAGACCGACGTATCGACGAGCACTCTCAACGACCGCGTCTCCGCTCGGCCTTGTAATCGTACTTCGGATTCCAGGGGAGCTTGCCGAAGAGCCTCAGGATGCGACGACGCTTCCGGCGCGCGACGTACTCGGCCAATGCGGAGTTGACGGCGGCGCGCTTCGACGGATGCCGTCCCAGCCGCTGCGCCTCCGCCACCAGGTCGTCGTCGAGCGCGAGATTGGTCGCCATCGCGGAGCCCTCCTACACAATCGATTACACAAGAATCATCCGTGTTCGGTTAGCGGTTTGGAAGGAAGAGGGTAGACGAAGGGCCACGTCCTCTGTTCTCATGGGGTTGTCGAAGCTCCAGGAGATGGAGGAAAAACCGTGGCCCGACACAAGTCTATCGGAATCCGTCGTGAGTTG
>JACPZX010000019.1 GCA_016195325.1 Acidobacteriota bacterium | reverse complement strand
TTCGACGATGGCGGGCGTTCCGTCGGGATACTTGCCGACGACCGCACCCCAGCCCGTAAGCTCCGGGCCATCCTCCCAGTATTGCTCAATCGCCAGTGTGCCGACGCCGGTAATCGCGACGGCGGCCTTGCGGATACCTCGGCTCTCGGCGGCGTAGAAGCCGAACCGCACGCCCGCGGTCAGCTTCAAGCTGTTGTAGGAGGCATGTCCGGCCAGGAATGCTCCTCCGCAGATTCCCAGGTAGTTCAACCCGCCCTGCACGGCATCGTGAATGTTCGCCGTCGTGCTCGGGGTCAGGCCATCGCCGATGGCGATGAAGTCTCCTCCGGGAACGACGATCAGACGGTAGGCCATGAGCTGTGACTCGTTCATGCCGTTCAACTGCTGGGAATTCACGGTCGCGTACTCGGGATGGCCGTCCTTCAGGATGGCCTCGACCGCCGCAACATCATTGGCCGACGTTCCGGTTCCATCGAACAGAAGAATTGGAGGAACACCGCTCGGCGCCGGTTGCGCGCAGGCCGTCAGGGCAAGTGTCATGAGGAACAAGAACGGAGCCACTGCACGGCGGGTTGTTGGATGGCGCAAGGAGGCTTCACCACAACCCGGCATGATCACGGACGACAACCAGTTGTACGGCCTGCCTCTCGGTCGATACATGAATTTCGACTGCTTGCCCCCCACGCACTTTCAGTCGCGCGCCCGACAGTTCGTGCAGTTGTCCGGACCATGCGCACCGTTGAACGCGAGCGGTCGCGTCGCCCTTGGGGACGTCGACGCGCCAGCCCGTTGCGCGTTGAAGCGACTCGGCGATGTCGGCCACGGTGAGATCGCGGCCGACCACCTGCAACTGAACGTCTGCCGTTGCCGGAACCGCGACGGCCTGGCTGATCCGTGGTTTGTGGCCCGACCTGGTGCAGGAGGCCCATGTGCTCGGGTCACCACAGACGGTCAGGCAGATCGCGCCGGCCGAGTCTGACGGAAGAGTGAGGTTAGCGGCTCCGCACGAGGCGCCGATGCCGACGGAGCGCGAACCATCCGCTCGCGCAGAGGCACATGAGAGCAGCGCGACAGTGACAACGCCCGCGGTCCGGATGAGCTTCAGCATGTCCTCTCCTTATGCCCTGCTCGCCAGCCAACGGGCAGCGTAGGCGGCGCGCCCCACAAACGAGCTACCAAGCATTGTACGACCGCGCGTCCGTTTCACGCAGTTCTTGGCCCGCTCCGCGTCGCCATCACCACAGTTGCCTATTCGCAGGATGCTATCGTGTGAACTGCACCGCGGTCCAGCTCGTACACTCGTCCCGCAGTCCGCACAACTAGGATGTCTCTTGAGGAGTATAAGAGCTCCAGAGCCACGGAGCGTGCAACTGGCCCAGAGGCTTGTAGCTGACCTGCGCCAACAAGCGGAGGAAGACTAGCCAAGGAGAGCTTCGCTGTGTCCAAGTCCAGGTAAACACATCGCGGTCGCACGCCTCCGAGTTCCTGCGGCAGCTGCGGGTAGATTGAGCCAATGAAGTAGACCACGCCGGCCAGTGCCGCACCGGCAACTATGTTCCCTACCTGAAAGTCTCGATAGAGACGCGACAACCTAGAGGCGGCCTCGGCCTGATCCCTGTGATAAAAGATGCTACCAAGTAAGAGGAGGCCGAACAGTGTCGGCATCCAGAGTGACTGGTCGATGGCGTCCTTTAGACGACCGCTAAGCCTTGAGACACCAAGAAGGAGCCCAGCTACTAGCACGACTGCGTAGGCGATGCGTCGGGTCACGGTCTTCGCGCGTGTCTTGGGTCCCGAATAAAGCCAGTCGAGGAAGTGCTCGATGCTCCGGACTATGAGCCGGAATCCGCAGAAACCGGCAACGCCGACAAAGGCAGGGAACATGCCGGCGATGAAGTACTGAGCATCAAGGGCTGGAAGGAGACCGAGCCCACGGTCCCACGCGTATATCGACCAGACTAAGTAGCCGAGGCCATACAGGATGCTGGCCAAGACCAGGAGTCCGTCGCGCAGTGCCCCGAGGCGTGGGAGCCAACCCGGCAGGCTGGGGTCACGGGTCATGGTGCACCTCCACTGGCCTCATAGAGTCGCTATCTAGTGCCGTGTGAATTCCCTCGCCATACCATCGCAATGGAGTTAGCAGGATGCTGAAAAACGTGGGCCGAAAAGGGAACGCATCGCCCGAGAGCGCACGGCCGCTCTCGATGAGTTCAGTTCGTCGACCCCGAGTTTCTTCTGTCCGTCACCGTTCCGATCCAACTCACGACAACCTGGGAGACTTCTTCCCGTGTTCATGTGGCAACCGCCTGCTGAAGGTTTCTCAGTCTGACGAGGTTGTACGTGGCAACTGCGAAGGTGAACATCCACCCGACGCGTCGCTCTCCTCGGTGCCTCGTCTTCCTCATCATGCCCACGGTCTTGAGCCACCCGAAGATCTCTTCGACCCGCTTCCGCTTTCTTTGGCTCAGCTGGTAGCCGACCTGGCGCGTCGTGCTGATCTTGATGGTGCTGTAGCTCGCGTTCTTTCTGGCGGTGTGCGGGACGATGTACAGATGTCGGAGCGCCTCGGCGAAACTTCGAACGTCGTACGCTTTGTCAGCGCCAAGCGTCGTGCGAGTCTTGACGGGAGTGCTGCACACCATCTCCAGAGTTGCCTCGGGCTCCGCGCGGCCGGTGGCCTTCGTGAGTCGTGTGTCGACCGCGAGGCCGTGCCGGTTGTCCATCAGCACGTGCCCGGTGTAGCAGAGCTTCGACTCGGTCCCGAACGACTTGCGATAGAGCCTCGCGTCGGGATCCGTCGTCGAGGCGTGGGTCTCGTTCGACCGCTTCTTCCCGGAGAAGTCCACGTCCGGGTTGCCCGGATCGTCGGGCGGCTTGGTCGGCGCGGCGTCCTTCGGTTTGAAGCTCTTGTGGCCGGCCCACGCTTCGATGAGGGTGCCGTCGACAGTGAAGTGTTCGTCGGAGAGAAGTTGCTTGGTTCTGGCCAGTTCGATCACGCGCTCGAAGAAGAGGCGGTCGATGTCACCCGACAACAGCCGCTCGCGGTTCTTCGTGAAGACAGTCGGGGCCCACACCGCGTCCGACTGGGTCAGCCCGACGAACCAGCGGAACAAGAGGTTGTAGTCGAGCTGCTCCATGAGCAGTCGCTCGCTGCGAACGGTGTAAAGCACTTGAAGGAGCAGCGCTCTCAGGAGCTTCTCGGGAGGAATCGAGGGCCGGCCCGTCGACGAGTAGAGGCGTTCGAAGTGCGGAGACAGTTCCACCAGGATCTCGTCGACCATCTTGCGCATGGCTCGGAGCGGGTGGTCCAGCGGGATCCGGTGCTCAAGGGGAACGTAGCTGAACATCTCTTCCTGTTGCCGATCGTCTCCTCGCATCGCCACCTCCATTCTCGTCGACGAGTCGAGGCGCATCCTAAGACATCACCCGGTCTCAGTGGGCCGGGATACGCGAGTTTTTCAGCAGCCTGTTAGGCGGCGCGTTAGCGGCCGTGGTAGCGGCGTCAGAGGCGACGGTACCAGCACTAGCAAAAGAACTTCGGCGTGGGACGTCCGGGCCCGCGGAACGCCCATCGACGCCACGTCGCGCCTCGAGTGTCGAATGTGAGCGCGGCCGACTTATGCAGCAAAGGCTCGCGTGATAAATCGCCGGCCACGGCGAAATCCCGCCGTCTAAGAAACGACCGCGGTCTCGAGCGGAAGCCGGAACGAGGAACCGCGCGCGCCGCGAGGGCTCCCATCGATCGGACGCCATCAGGCCGCGAACGGGGCTCATGGCACGGAGGCTATGCGGCGGTAGCCGGAAAAACAAGATGGCCGGCGTTCTAGACGAACCGGGCGTCAGATCCCCGGCGTCTCTCCGTCACCGGGCTTGTTGCAGATGAAGGGCTCCGTCGACGGCCCGACGGAGGAGGCCTTCAGGACGAGGCGCGCGCAGTCGCTCTCGTGGAGCGAGCCGCGCAGGATGACGTTCTTCCCCTCGAGGGCCTTGAGGTTCTGATCCGCGGGGAACCTGATGTAGACCTCGATCGGATGGGGGGCGCAGGGATCGAGGAGGGCGTGCGTCGCGCCGGGACACGACTCGTCGTGGATCAGAATGCCGTACGGGATCTCGACCGTCACCGGCCGGGACTCGGGAGACGGCGCCGGTTGCTTCGTCGTGGAGACGGCCGAGCCGCCGGCGAGGGCGGCCGAGACGAGGACGATTGTCAGCGTTGTCCGGATCACGAGTGAGATTCCTCTCGCGGGGAGAGATCGCGTATCCGGAAAAGGTAGGCCGATTCAAGCGACGGGCAAGGGGGCCGTCACCTCCCCGCGTCGTACCACTTCCTGATCTTCTCGGCGGCCCCGGGGACGTCCTGGTTGACGAGCGTCCGGTCGAGCGACTCGACGTAGACCGTCCCCTCCTCGGGGTACTCGCAGACCTCATAGCTCACGCGGTTCCCCGTGGCGAGGTACTCCATCGGATCGGTCCCGGTGTTGACGAAGGTGTGCGGGTCGGGGTCGTCGGCGAGGTAGAGGATGAAATCGCCGGTTTTCACGGGGACGCGTCGCTCGCCGTGGCGCAGCGTGCCGGCGCCCGAGAGGATGAGGAACATCTCCTCCTGGTGGTGATGGCGGTGGAGCCGTGTGGACTGCTTGCCCGGCGCGAGACGGTAGAGGCGCAGGCCGGCGAGAAGCGAGCCGAGCTTGCGCGCGGGGTCCTTGGTCTCGACGGCGATCGAGGGGCTCGTCTCGACCGGCGTCCAGGGGAGATCGGCGAGGTTGACGATCTTCGGGTCGCTCATCGGACCGTCTCCTTGTCTTTGAACTGCAGGCCTTTCAGAAACGCCTCGAGGTTCCCCTTGGCGCGTTCGACCATCTCCGACTCCGGCTGGCCGTTGAGCGCCGTGACCCCCGCCGTCAGCGTGTAGATGTCCGAGCCGTGACGGAAGATAGCCAACGCTTCGATGAGATCGTTTCTCTTGTCGACGCGCTCCCCCTTCTCCTTCGTGCGGGTGACGACGGGGCTTCCCCCCTTGTTGACGTGGACGACGCGGATTTCGTCGCGTGCCTCGATGGTCGCCTGGCGTTTCTCGCGCACGAGATCTCCGACCTCGATGCCGGCGGACAACTGATCGAGGCTCTTATTCTCCTTCGAGTTGTCCGTCCGGATGAGGTAGAAAACGACGCCGAAGTCGTCGGTGAAGAAGACGCCGTGCTCCGAGGGGCTGATCTGGCGTTCCTCGACCTGCGAGCCGGGCTCGACGAGGGCGGCAGGCCGCGCCAGCGTGTACGCGCCGTCGGGGGACGTGTATGTCGCCTTCGTCAGACGCTCGGAAGGGATCTTCGTCTTCGCGAGAGCGATTCCGGGGAGGAGCGCTCCCGAAGTGGTGAGGATCGCGACGATGGCTGCGGCGCGCGGGGTCCACATGGGGTGTGTCCCTCCGCGTCGATCTTTCACGCCGCCGCCGGTGGAGTCAATCTCCGCCTGCCGGGCGTCAGGGGCGCGCGGATCGCAGCAGGTCGAGGTACGCCCCCGCGACGAGGCTCGACTCGGGGACCCCGAGGTCCTCGAGGAGCTTCCTGGCGACGGCGTCCCCTTCGGCGAGGGTCTGCCCTTGGGTGAGGACGACCTCAAGCTCGAGGAAGGTCCCCAACCCTTCGACGTCGTCGAGGTGGATGCGCGTTGGGCCCGCGAGGTAGAGGCGGCGGCGCTTGCGGACTCTGCCGATCTCGCCGAAGGCGGCGCGGAGCGTCTCGCGCATGTCGGCGGGGGTCGGCGTCGGGCAGAGGAGGTAGCTCGAGAGCTTCGGCCCCGGTGCGTCGGGGCGATCGTAGAAGATCAGCTCGCCTCGATCGGGGGCCAGCTCGCGGAGCTTGAGGCGGCCGGCTGGGGAGCGGAAGAAGGTGTCGTCCTGCGTGAGGTCGAAGGGGCCCTGGTCGGCGAGCGCCCGGGCGCGCGCCTCGACGGCCGGAAGATCCGCGACGCGCGCCTTCACCTCGACGTTGCGAGGCATCGCTTCAGGAAATCCTCGATCGCCTTCCGGCCCCCCTTCAAGATGGGCGCGCCGTCGCCGACGAGGACGGCGTCGAAGGGGTAGTCGAGGAGGGCGCGGATCCCCTCCACCGCCTTCGAGGGGTCGGGGAACTTCTCTTCGGGGAGCATGCTGAGCTTCCCCTTCGGCTTGCCGATGAGGGCGTCGCCGAGGATGAGGGCCTTCGCGGGGGGGAAGAGGAGCGCGCACTCGCCGGGGGACTTGGCGCCGGAGACGTGGATCACCTCGAGCCCTCCGGGGAGTTTCTCGCCGTCGAGGAAGAGGCCGCCGATGCGGAGCGTGACGAGGGGGGCGTCGGCCTGGTGGATGAGGACCGGCGCGCGGAAGTGGCCCGCCAGCTCGTCGCAGGCGCGGACGTGGTCCTTGTTCGTCAGGATGATCGCCCTCACCGGGCCGAGCTTCTCTATCGCCGTCATCGTGCGCCTGTCGGCCGGCGGGGGATCGACGAGGACCGTCCCGTCCTTCCCGGGGAGGCACCAGCCGTTGAAGTCCATCCTCTTCTGGGTGGAGTAGTGCGACCAGGTGTGGATTCCGGGGAGGATCTTTTTCACGAGAGGTCCTTCATGAAGACGTACTTGTCGTCGCCCTTGCGGTAGAACTCGGGAAGGCGCGCGGCGACCGAGTACCCGGTCGCCTCGTAGAAGCGCCGCGTGGGAGTGTAGGCGTCGCGCCCGCCGGTCTCGATGAAGACCTTCCGCGCCCCCCGCGTCCGGAGATCGGTCTCCATCGCGTCGAGGAGGGCGCGGCCGACCCCGCGGCCGTGAAGCTTCGGGTCGACGGCGATCCAGTAGAGGTCGTACGTGCGATCGGTCATCGGGACGGGTCCGTAGCAGGCGTAGCCGGCGAGATGGTCGTCCACGTCGGCGCACAAAAAGATGTAGTCGCTCTGGCCGCGCCTGTCGCGCGCGATGTCGAAGAGCTCGAGGGCGACGGCGACCTCGTCGTCGAAGAAGACGCCGGTCGCCTTCAGGATGCGCTCGATGGGCGCGCGGTCGGCCGCGATCATCTCGCGCAGCATCACGTTGTTTTCACGCCTTCGAGGCGTGAGGCGGCGCGCGTCAGCGCGCCGTCGAGGATGGTGCGGATGAGGCCGTCGTAGCCCAGGTCGCTCGCGCGGCAGGCGCGGGCGAGGCCGGCGCCGTCGGTGATGTCGGGGTTCGCGTTCACCTCGAGGATGAAGGGGCGCGACGTCTCGTCCAGCCGGAAGTCGACGCGCGCGTAGTCGCGGCACCCGAAGGCGCGGTAGGCGCCGATCGCCATCTGCTGCATCGAGCGGGCGAGGGGGGCGGGAACGTCCGCCGGGCAGACCCCCTTCGTGTGCTTGTACTCGAAGGAGTCGTGGACCCACTTGGCGCGGTAGCCGACGACGCGGGGCTTCCCGTCGGCGTAGTCGTGGAACTCGATCTCCGAGAGGGGGAGCGCCCGCGGCGGGTCGTTCCCGACGACGGCGATGTTGATCTCGCGGCCGTGGACGTACCGCTCGACGATCGCGGGCTGGAAGTACCTCTCGTGCACGTACGCGACGCGCGCCGCGAGATCCGGCACGCTCCGCACGACCGACTCCTCGTCGATGCCGACGCTCGCGTCCTCGAGGAGAGGCTTGACGATCGCGGGAAAGCCCCACGCAGGGGCCGCGGCCGGCGTCTCGCCGAGGGAGAAGAGCGCCGACTCGGGGGTCGGGAGGCCGGCGCCGGCCAGGACCGACTTGGCGATGAACTTGTGCGTGGTCAGGCCGCAGGCGAGGGCCGTCGAGCCGGTGTAGGGTAGGCCCAGCAGATCGAGGAGCGCCGGCATGTTCATGTGGGCGAGGTTGCTCCCCCGGAACGACTCGCAGAGGTTGAAGACGATGCCGTCGGGGTTCCGCTTCGCCCAGGCGACGACCGGCGCGATGTCGTCCTCGACGTACAGTCGCTCGAACGCGTGGCCGAGCCGCCTCAGGCTTCCCTCGACGGCGATCACCTCGACGATGACGTCCTCGTCGTCGGGATTGCCGGCCGGGGATTCGGGAAGGGCCTCGGGGGGCTTGCAGTAGAGGATGCCGATCGTCACGCCGCGACCCCGGCGCCGGTCCGGCGGCACGCCTCGTCGAGGATCCGCGCGATGAGATCGCGGTACGACATCCCCGACTCGCGCGCGAGGAAGCACAGGTCGGAGTGGAGGGGGCTCAGCCCCGCGAGGGGGTTCACCTCCATCACGTTCGGGCTCCCCGCGACGTCGCAGCGGAGGTCCACCCTGCCGAAATCGCGGCACTCGAGCGCTCGGAAGGCGGCGACGGCCGCCTCCTCGACCGCGCTCCGGAGCGCGGGCTCGATGTCGCCGTTGTAGCGGTAACGGACCTTCTTCTCCCACTCGGACTTGGACGACGCGGAGTAGACGCTGGCCTCCGTGGGGTCGGCGACGAGGACCTCCATCGTGCCGATCGCCTCGGGGGCGTCGTTTCCGAGGACGCCGACCGTGAACTCGCGCCCCGGCAGGTACTCCTCGACGATGGCCGGCTGGTGGTATGTGTGGACGATCCACGCGACCTGGTCCATCAGCGCGCGCGGCGTCCGCACAACCGAGTCGGAGGTGACCCCCTTCCCCGTCCCCTCGTGGATCGGCTTCACGAAGAGAGGGTAGGGGAGGTGGAGGGAGTCGACCTGGTCGGGATCGGTGAGGACGGCGAAATCGGGGGTCGGGACGCGGCGATCCCTGAGAAGCCGCTTCGCGATCCCCTTGTCGAGGCTCACCGCCATCGTCAGGGTGTCGGACCCGGTGTACGGGAGTCCCAGGAGCTCGAGGATGGCGGGGACCTGCGCCTCACGGCTCCGGCCGTCCCGCCCCTCCGCGATGTTGAAGACGAGATCGACTCCCAGGGGACCCTTCGCCGAGAGGCGGATGATGTCGCGCCCCCCGCCGAGCCTCACGACTTCGTGCCCGAGCCCCTGGATCGCCTCCGCGAGAAGCGCGATCGTCTCCTCCGAATCCCACTCGGTGTCGGCGTCGGGAGGATCCCCCGAACGCCTGACGAAGGCGTCCTTGTGGTCGAAGGCGAGGCCGACTTTCACACGTCGTTCTCGTGGTACTGGTAGATGTTGCCCGCGTAGTTGCGGACCGTGAGGACGTTCTCCTCCTTGCTGACGACGTAGTTGGGCATCATCGGCACCTTGCCGCCTCCCCCCGGGGCGTCGACGACGAAGGTGGGAACGGCGTAGCCGGTGGTGTGGCCGCGCATGTTCTCGATGATCTCGATCCCCTTGGAGATCGGGGTCCGGAAGTGGGCCGTCCCCTGGACCGGGTCGCACTGATAGAGGTAGTACGGCCGCACGCGGATCTTGAGCAGCTCATGGGCGAGCTTCTTGATGATCTCGACGCGGTCGTTGACCCCCTTCAGGAGGACCGTCTGGCTGCCGAGGGGGAAGCCGCCGTCGGCGAGCTTCTCGCAGGCCGCCCTCACCTCGGGGGTCAGCTCCTTCGGGTGGTTGAAGTGGATCGACACCCACAGGGGCTGGAACTTCTTCATGAGCGCGACCAGCTCGTCGGTGATCCTCATGGGGAGGAAGACCGGGACGCGCGTGCCGATCCGGATGAACTCCAGGTGCGGGATGGCGCGAAGGCGCGTCAGGAGCTCCTCCAGACGACGGTCGCTGAAGAGCAGCGGGTCGCCGCCGGAGATGAGGCAGTCGCGGATCTTCTTGTTCTTCCGGATGTAGTCGATCGCCGCGTCGAGGCGGGGCCCGAAGATGATCTCGTTCTCGTCGCCGACCCAGCGGCTGCGCGTGCAGTAGCGGCAGTACGCGGCGCACATGTTCAGCGGCAGGAGCAGGACCCGGTCGGGGTATCGGTGGACGATCCCCGGGACGGGGGAGTGGGAGTCCTCGCCGAGAGGGTCGACCATCTCGTGCGGCGAGACGAGGTGCTCGCGGGCCGTCGGAATGACCTGCTTCCGAAGCGGGCAGCGCGGGTTGTTCGGATCGAGAAGCGAGGCAAAGTAAGGGGTGAGCGCGACCGGGAAGCGTCCCGTCGCCATCTTGATCCCCTTCTCCTCGGAGGGTGTCAGGTTCACGTACTCGCGGAGCTGCTCGATGCTCGAGAGCCGGCTCCGCATCTGCCAGCGCCAATCGTTCCACTGATCGGCGTCAACGGGCTTCTGGATACTGGGCTGTTTGCGCGTCTCCGTTTCCATTAACTCCTCTGATTCAGCCCCCGGATAGACTTCCGCCGCGCGCGTGACGAGAACATTTACCGCGCCCTCTGGCGGCCTCGGACAGGGTCCGATGACGCGTGCATGGGGGATAGGGTGGGTTGATGCGTATGTAGAGGTGTCATACCTCTGGATGAGGCCGGGGAGAGACCGTTGCCTCGGTTGGAATGAAGTGTTTTCGTTTTCCAGGCGCTGGCGCCGTCATGCGCGGGTGGCGATCGTCGTTCCGACCGCTGCAGCGTCCTCATCGGCGACCGTCATCGCGACGGCGGCCTCGAATCGACCCGGCATCAAGTCAGCGGCGGCTTCGTCTTTCGACGACCTGCTTCCAGTTTCTTCCAACTTCCGTTCGCCGCGCCGCGACCTCGTGTCGCCGGGTGTCGATCGCGTCGTGATCATGAAGATGAATTTCACGATCGCGATCGAAGTTGCGGTTAACTTACCACTCGTTTTACATCTGTCAAGAAAAAAGCGAGAATTCGAGGGCGATCATCATGAAACAGATCCTTCACGCCGCGCTCGAAGCGATCGAGTCACGCCAACGCGTCGCCCTCGCGACGATCGTCTCCGCGCGCGGATCGCTTCCGATGTCGCGCCGATCGAAGATGCTGATCCTCGAGGACGGAAGCGTGCGCGGCACCGTCGGCGGAGGATGTCTCGAGGCCGAGATCTTCGCCGAGGGGCGCGAGATCCTCAGAGCCGGCGGCCCTCCGCGGCTCCGGCGCTTCACGCTCACCGAGAGCCAGGCCGGCGTCGAAGGTCTCAACTGCGGCGGCACCGTCGAGGTCATGACGGAGGCCCTCGGCCCCGGCCCCGTCGCCGACGTGCTGCGATCGTGCCTCGACGCGATCGCCCGGCGGGAGGAGGCCGTCCTCGCCACGTCGCTCGACGCGGCCTCAGACGGCGCGGCCGGGAAAATCCTGGTCCGCGCCGACCGGCGGGTGGTCGGATCGATCGGCGACCGGCGGCTGGACGAGGAATCGGCGCGGCTCGCGACATCCTTGATGGGTAGGGACGCGATCGGGTTGGAGCCGGTCGCCGATCGTCGGGTTTTTCTTGAGACGATCCTCGTGACCCCCACCGCCCTCTTCTTCGGCGGCGGCCACGTCACGAAGCAGACGGCGAAGGTCGCCCGGACCGCCGGCTTCAGGGTCGTGATCGTGGACGACCGGCCGGCCTTCGCGAACCCCGCCCGCCATCCCGACGCCGACGAGACGCTCGTCCTCCCGATGGAGTCGGCCTTCGAATCGCTCGCCGTCGACCCCCACACGTACGTCGTGTCGGCGACCCGGGGGCACCAGCACAACGAGGTCGTCGTGCGGCAGGCTCTCCGGAGCCGGGCCGGCTACGTCGGCATGCTCGGGAGCACCCGGAAGGTCGCGATCCTCAAGAACAAGCTCGCGGCCGAGGGGTTCGATCAGACCACCCTCGACCGACTTCACGCCCCCATCGGCCTCGACATCGGCGCCGACGACCCCGGGGAGATCGCCGTCAGCATCGTCGCCGAGCTGGTCGCCGTGAGGCGGGGGGCGCCGGACGCCGCCAGCCTCAAGCGCCGCCGTATATATAAGGAGTGAACCCTTGGTCCGTTTCCGCCCCCTCGTCGCCCTTCTTGTCCTTGTCAACGTTGGGTTTCCGGCCTTCGGCGCCCGGATCGATGAGATTCTCGACAGGCTGAGCCCAACGCTCGACTCCCTGTACCTGGAGCTGCACCGGAACCCCGAGATCTCCTACCACGAGGAGAAGACGTCGGCCCGGATCGCCGGAGAACTCAAGCTTGCGGGCTTCACCGTCACCGACCACTTCGGGAAGTACGCCGACCCGTTGCTCACCGCGTACGGCGTCGTCGGTGTCCTCAAGAACGGCGACGGGCCGACGGTGATGGTGCGGACCGACCTCGATGCGCTCCCTCTCGAAGAAAAGACCGGGCTTCCCTACGCCAGCACCGTCCACACCAAGGATGACGTCGGGATGGAAGTGTCGGTGATGCACGCCTGCGGCCACGACATCCACATGTCGGTCTTCGTCGGCGTCGCGCGCGCCCTCGCCGAGATGAAGGGGCAATGGAAGGGGACGCTGATCCTCCTCGGCCAGCCGGCGGAGGAGATCGCCCCCGGCGGCGCGGAGGCGATGCTCGCGGCGGGGCTCTACCAGAAGTTCGGCAAGCCCGACTTCGCCCTGGCCCTCCACGACAACGCGTCGCTGGCGACGGGGATGGTCGGGTGGGTCGAGGGGTACACGTTCGCGGCGGTGGACACCGTGGACATCACCGTTCGTGGGGCGGGGGGCCACGGCGCCTACCCGCACACGACGAAGGATCCGGTCGTCATCGCCGCCGAGACGGTGGTCGCGCTCCAGACGATCGTGAGCCGCGAGGTGCCGCCGGGGAAGATGGCGGTCGTGACGGTGGGCTCCATCCACGGCGGGACGAAGCACAACATCATCCCCGACGAGGTGAAGCTCCAGCTCACGGTCCGCACCTACGACCCCGACGTGAGGAAGATGGTCCTCGCGTCGATCGAGAGGATCGCGAAGGGGATCGCGATGGCCGCCGGGGTGCCGCCGGGGAAGGAGCCAATCGTCAGCCTCAACCCCGAGAAGTTCCTCCCGGCCGAGTACAACAACCCGGCGCTCGTCAGGCGGATCGTCCCCGTCTTCGAGTCGGCGCTCGGCGCGGCGAACGTGAAGGGGATGGAGCCGGTCGGCGGCGCGGAGGACTTCGCCCTCTACACTCTTCCGGATCACAGCGTCCCCCTCTTCCAGTTCTGGCTGGGGGCGGTGGACCCGAAGAAGGTCGCCGAGAGCGAGGCGACGAAGGTGCCGCTGCCGTCGCTTCACTCGAGCCTTTACGCGCCTGTCTACGCTGCGACGATAAGGACCGGGGTCAAGGCGATGACGGCGGCGGTGATGGAGCTGATGAGGAAGTAGATTCGGGGGCTACTTCTTCTTCCCCTTACCCTCGACCCAGTCCGCGACGAAGAGATTGGTGTCCCCCGGCTTCGCGTCGTTCCTGTTGCTCGCGAAGAGGAGCTTCTTCCCGTCGGGGCTGAACATCGGGAAGCCGTCGAAGGTGTCGTTGAAGGTCACCTGCTCGAGCCCCGTGCCGTCGTCCTTAACCATCCAGAGGTCGAAGTTCCGACCCTTCGGATCGCCGACGTTGCTCGCGTAGATGATCCGCCGGCCGTCCGGGAAGAAGTACGGCCCGAAGTTCGCCGCGCCGTTCGACGTGATCTGCTTCGGCTTCGAACCGTCGGCGTTCGCGACGTAGATCTCGAGGGCCATCGGCCGGATGGCGCTCTCCTTCAGGAGCTCCTGGTACGCCGCCTTCTCGGCGTCCGTCACGGGCCGGCTGGCGCGCCAGACGATCCGCTTGCCATCCCGCGAGAAGAAGGCCCCGCCGTCGTACCCGGGCTCGTTCGTGATGCGGTGCACGTCGGTGCCGTCGGGCTTCATCGTGTAGAGATCGAGGTCCCCGTTCCGTAGCGACGTGAAGATCACGCGGCTCCCGTCGGGGGCGAAGGTCGCCTCGGCGTCGTAGCCGGGGTTGTCGGTGAGGCGCTTCACGTCCGAGCCGTCGGGAAGGGCGGAGAAGATCTCGTACGACGGGTAGAGCTTCCAGACGTACCCCTTCGTGGAGTCGGGGTTCGGCGGACACGCCGGCGAGTCGGCATGCGTCGAGGCGTAGAGGATCCGCTTCATGTCGGGGAAGAAGTAGCTGCACGTCGTGCGGCCGCCGCCGGTCGAGACGAGATGGGAGCCGCTCCCCTCGGCGTTCATGACGAAGATCTGGTCGCACCCCATCGTCCCGTGCTTCGACTGGAAGATGATCTGCTTCCCGTCGGGGGACCAGTACCCCTCGGCGTTCTCCCCCTCGAAGGTGAGCTGCCGGATGTTCGCGAGGTGGACCTCGCGGGGGTCCTGCGTGACCTCGCCGGCCGCGGCGGCGCTCCAGGCGACTGCGATGACGGTTGCGATGACGGCCCCCCTCACGTGATCACCAGGTCGTTCTCGAGGATCTTCTTCAAGTCGTCGGGAATCGGCACGGCCTTCCTCTCCTTGTAGTCGTACTGGACCTGGGTGGACTGGGCCTCGACGACGAGGCGGCCGTCTTTCCGGGCCCGCCCCTCGTAGACGAGGTCCCACGAGCTGCGGCCGACGCGCGACGGCGCGCAGAAAAGATCGACCGTCTCGAGCATCATCACCGGCGATCGGAAGTCGAGGCGGGCCGAGGCGAGGATGAAAGCCAGCTCGTGCGTGTCTTTCAGCCCTCGCCGGTCGAAGACGTACTTCGTCCGCACCTCCTCAATCCACGACACGTAGACGCCGTTGTTCACGTGGCCGAACGCGTCGGTGTCGCGGAGCGTCGCCTCGACCGCGAGGTGGTAGGCGTACCGCTTCGACGGGTGGGCCCACGATTCCTCGGAGTCGGTCATCTCAGGCGCTCCTCGTCTTCAGCCCGGTGACGATCTGCTCGATGCGCCGCCGCGTCTCCTTCGAGAACCAGCAGTCGATCCACTCCTTGCGGTGCGACGGGTTCTCGGACTTCATCCGCGCCGCCGTCGGGGCCCGGAGGTGGGCCTTGGTCGCCGAGAAGGACGCCGGGTCCTTCGAGGTGAACTCGGCGAGGCGCACGAGAGTGCGCTCCTCGAACCCCGCCGCATCCGCCAGCTCGTGCGCCAGGCCGGCCGCGAGGGCCGCCTCACCTTCGAAGTTGTTCCCGAGGAGCGCCGCCTCGGCGAGGGCCGTCGGGTGGACGGCGTCCATCAGGAGGGCGGTCACGCTCAGCGGCAGCGGAACCCCCACCTTCACCTCGTTGAGGCCGATGGGCGCGCCGCGCCTCAGGACCCGCCAGTCGGCGGTCAGCGCGAGGACGCACCCGCCCGCCATCGCCGCGCCGGAGATCGACGCGACGACAGGCCTCGGCAGCGTGTAGAGCGAGACGAGCATCTCGCGGAACCGCACCATGAACCGGTCCATCGATCGCCGGTCGAGGAGGACGAGGTCTTGAAGGTCGAGCCCCGGGCAGAAGAGCTTCCCCGTGGAGGCGAGGAGCACGCCGCAGACCTCCGGATCGCCGCGCAGGTTCTTGCACGCCTGCAGCAGGTCCTCGACCATCTCCTCGTTGATCGCGTTCCCATGCCCGCGCGAAAGCCGCAGGATCGCGACCTCTTCCTTCCTCTCGATCTTCACCGTCGCCAAGCCGCCACCTCCGGGGGGCGATTCTACAGTCCGCGAGCGCCTCGGTGCACATCCTCGGCACGATGCCGATCGATCGCCCGGCAGCGGCCGACATTGCGCCGGGGGAGTCGGCCTCCGCGCGTGAAGTAATCGCGCTCGGCCTCGGGCTTGCTCGCCCACCCACTCCGGCGTCGCCGGCATGTTTGATAACAGGAGGCTCCAGACGCCTGCGCGGGTACCCGGGCTCGTCCCGCACGCTCCCCCAGCGCAATGTCGGCCGCTGCCGGTCGGCGCGGCAGGGTTCCATGCGGCTGACGCGGCGCATCGAGCGGGGCCGATCGAGTGACCGGCGGTGGGCATCATGGCGTCGGGGAAGCGTCTGGGACGAGCCCGGGTACCCGATCGGGCGCTGGCGCCCCCTGCTATCAAACAACGCCGGCGCCGCCCGAACGGGTGGGCGAGCAAAGCCGAGGCCGAGCGCGATTACTTCACGCGCGGAGGCCGTCTTCCCCGACGCCATGAGGCCCGCCGCCGGGGCCGCGGGAGGAGGCTTGCGAAAGGCGGCCGGTGGAGTATCCTCCCGCGCCTATGGCACACCAGTACATCTACACGATGCAGAATCTGCGGAAGATCGTCCCGCCGCAGCGGGAGATCCTCAAGGGGATCTACCTGTCGTTCTTTCCGGGGGCGAAGATCGGCATCCTGGGGCTGAACGGCGCCGGGAAGTCGACCCTCTTGAAGATCATGGCCGGCGTGGACAAGCAGTTCGCCGGAGAGGCGGTCCCCGCCGAGGGGATCCGCGTCGGCTACCTCGCGCAGGACCCCTACCTCGACCCGAAGAAGACGGTCCTCGAGAACGTCGAGGAGGCGGCCGCCGACGTCAAGAAGCTCCTCAAGCGCTTCGACGAGCTGAACGAGAAGATGGGGGAGACCCTCCCCGACGACGAGATGGACAAGCTCATGGCCGAGTACGGCCGTGTGCAGGACGCCATCGAGGCGGCCGGCGGCTGGGACCTCGACCGGACGCTCGAGCTGGCGATGGACGCCCTGAGATGTCCCGCGCCGGACACCGATGTGACGAAAATATCGGGCGGTGAGCGCCGTCGCGTCGCGCTCTGCCGCGTTCTCCTCATGAAGCCCGACCTTCTTCTGCTGGACGAGCCGACGAACCACCTCGACGCCGAGTCGGTGGCGTGGCTCGAGACGCACCTCCACGACTTCCCGGGCACCGTCGTCGCCGTCACCCACGACCGGTACTTCCTCGACAACGTCGCCGGCTGGATCCTCGAGCTCGACCGGGGCGAAGGCATCCCGTGGAAGGGAAACTACTCCTCCTGGCTCGAGCAGAAGCAGAACAGGCTGGCCAACGAGGAGAAGGCCGAAACGGCGAGGCAGCGCACGCTGGCGCGCGAGCTCGATTGGATAAGGATGTCGCCGCGCGCGCGGCAGGCGAAGGGGAAGGCGCGCCTCAACGCCTACGAGCAGCTCCTCCAGGAGTCGAACGCCGAGGAGCGCAGCGAGACGCGAGAGATCTACATCCCGCCGGGGCCGCGGCACCGAGAAGCCCGACGGCGGGAAGCTGACCGTCGGCGAGACGGTCGTCCCCGCGTACGTCGATCAGGGGCGCGAGCGCCCCGAGGGGAACGTCACGGTCCACGACGCCCTCGCAGGCGGGCTCGACGTCGTCCAGCTCGGCAAGCGCTCGATGAACAGCCGCGCCTTCTGCGCGATGTACAACTTCAAGGGGGCCGACCAGCAGAAGCGCGTCGCCGATCTGTCGGGCGGCGAGATGAACCGCTTCCACCTCGCCCGGACGCTCCGGAAGGGGGGGAACCTCCTTCTTCTCGACGAGCCGACGAACGACCTCGATGTCGACACACTGCGCGCGCTCGAGGAGGCTCTGCTCAACTTCGGCGGCTGCGCCGTCGTCATCAGCCACGACCGCTGGTTCCTCGACCGGATCGCGACGCACATCCTCGCGTTCGAAGGAGACTCGAAGACCTTCTGGTTCGAGGGGAACTACCAGGACTACGAGGTCGACAGGAAGAAGCGCCTCGGCATCGAGGCCGACCGGCCGCACCGCATCAAGTACCGGAAGCTGACCACCGGCTGACCGGGAATACCGGGGAAGCCGCGCGTGTTGTTCCGCAGGGGGCCGTGCGCCTTCTGCCATCCGTCCCACATCGTTGCCCGCACCGTTGGAGGAAGAGCTCATGAAGAAGCTGGCTGCAGTGATGATCGCCGTGGCGCTCGTGTCGGGGGTCGCGTACGCGAAGCTCGACCCGAACGCCCCGGGACGAACGGCCGAGGAGAGGGATCGCGACGCGTCGAACAAGCCCGACGATCTGTACGCGTACTGGGGGATCAAGGCGGGGGACACCGTCGTCGACTTCATCCCGGGCGACGGCTACAACACGTACCTTCTCAGCCAGCTCGTCGGGCCGAAGGGAAAGGTCTACGCGATCGGGACGTACAATTTCGACAAGCTCGACGCGCGGCTGAAGGCAAACCCGCTCGCGAACGTCGAGCACATGAAGTCCGACGGCCTCGCCTCGCTCAAGGAGGGATCCGTGGACGCCGTGATCACCATCCGCAACTTCCACGACATCCCCGAGGACCAGCTCGCTAAGGTGCTCGACAACGTGAAGAAGGCCCTCAAGCCCGCGGGCGTCTTCGGCGTCGTCGACGCGCGCACCGACAAGGGGCGCGACAAGGATCAGCACCGGATCGCCGACGACGTCATCAAGACCGAGGCGACGAAGGCCGGCTTCAAGCTCGCCGGCTCCTCCGAGATGCTCGCGAACAAGGCGGACGACCACAAGAACCCGAACTGGGAGAAGCGCTACACGCTCGACCAAAGCTGCTTCAAGTTCACGAAGTAGGCGAGCGCGCCTCGACTACTTCAGCCTGCGAAGGCCCGAGAGGATTCGCGCGAGCGGAAGCGCTCGGATCCCTCGGGCCATCGGATAGGTCTCGCGCCCCGCGTGAATCACGTCGAGGTGGGTGAGCCGCAGGTCCCGGGAAGCGATCGTCATCGAGGGCGTGACGCGCGGCGCAACGGTGCGCTTGAACTCGAACCCGTAACGATGCCGGCCCCTCACGACGAGCAGATCGATCTCGGCTCCCGCGTGCGTCGCCCAGAAGAAGCACTCCTCCCGGCGGGCTCCCAGTCTGCTGACGACCTCGCTCATCGCGAACCCCTCCCATGAGGCCCCCGCCTTGGGGTGCCGCTCGATCTCGTCCACTGTCTGGAGGTTCAGGAGCGTGTGGAGCAGCCCCGGGTCGGCGATGAAGACCTTGGGCGATTTCACCTGGCGCTTGCCGAGGTTCTCGTGCCAGGGGAGGAGCTGCCGAACGACGAACGTCGACGTCAGCGCGTCGAGGTAGCGACGGATCGTCGTGTCGGAGACTCCGAACGACCGCGCGAACTCCGACGCGTTCCAGATCTGCCCGTGATAATGCGCCAGCATGGTCCAGAGCCGGCGCATCGTCGCGCCGTCGAACGACAGGCCGGAAGCCGGCAGGTCCCTCTCGAGGAACGTCTGGACGAAGGCGCGCCGCCACTCCGCGCTCTGGCCGATGGTGCGCGCGGTGTAAGAGCGGGGGAAGCCGCCGCGCGCCCAGAGGCGCTCGAGATTCGCCGCGCCGACCTCGTCCGCCGAAAAACCGTGGAGTTCCTGGAACACGATCCGTCCGGCGAGAGACTCGGAGCTCTGTCTGAGCAACTCGGGCGAGGCGCTTCCGAGCACGAGGAACCGGGCCGGCGCGGGGCGGCGGTCCGCGAGGACCCGAAGGGCGGGGAAAAGGTCCGGCCGCTTCTGGATCTCGTCGAGCACGATCAGGCCCCGTCGCCCGCCGAGGGCGAGCATGGGGTCGTCCAGGCGGGCCACGTCCTCGAATTTCTCGAGGTCGAAGTACGTCGCGGGCCCATCCCACCCGGCCACGACTCGCCGGGCGAGCGTCGTCTTGCCGACCTGCCGGGCGCCGAGAATCGCCACGACGCGGTGGCGGGAGAGGAGTCCCAGGAGGTTCCGGACGTGCCGTGAGCGCTCGATCACGCCGCAAGCTTACCTTGAAATCTCAGCGTGGTCCACCGAGATTTCAAGGTCGACCTACCGGAGCACCCCCACCTCGCGGGCGATCTTCACGAGCGCGGCCAGCGCGAAGTCGAGATCGTCCCGCGTGTGGGCCGCCGAGACCTGGCACCTCAGGCGCGCGTGCCCCTGGGGGACGACCGGGAAGCCGAAGCCGGTCACGAAGACCTTCTCCTCCAGCAGCCGCTCGCTCATCTTGATGGCGAGCGCCGTCTCGCCGACGAGGATCGGCACGATCGGCGTCTCCCCCGCGAGGGGCTTCAACCCCGACTCCACCAGCTTCTCCCTGAAGTACGTTGCGTTCGAGCGGAGCGTCTCGACCCGCTCGGGGTGCGTCTGGACGAACTTGATCGCGGCGAGGGCCGAGCCCGCGACCGTCGGCGGCAGCGCGTTGCTGAAGAGCTGCGGCCGGGAGCGCTGCGTGAGGTAGTCGGTGAGGGCCAGGGGCCCCGCCGTGAAGCCGCCCGCCGCACCGCCGAGGGCCTTCCCGAGCGTCGAGGTGATGACGTCCACGAGGCCGTGCACGCCGAAGTGCTCGGGGACGCCGCGCCCGCTCCGCCCCATGACCCCCGTGCCGTGCGAGTCGTCCACGGCGACGATCGCGTCGTGGCGGCGCGCGAGATCCATGATGTCGGGGAGGCGGCAGAGATCTCCCTCCATGCTGAAGACGCCGTCGGTGAAGATGAAGCGGTGGCGGGCGGACTTCGCCGCGACGAGGTGCGCCTCGAGCTCTTTCATGTCGGAGTGCTTGTAGACCTTGCGGTTCGTCTTCGTGGCGCGCACGCCGTCGATGATGCTGGCGTGGTTCAGCTCGTCGGAGATGAGGACGTCCTCCTCGCCGAGGAAGGTCGCCGTCAGCCCCGTGTTCGCGTTCCAGCAGGAGACGTAGCTGAGGGCCGACTCGGTCCCGAGGAAGAGGGCGATCTCGTGCTCGAGGGCGCGGTGGACCGCGAAGGTCCCGCATATGAAGCGCACCGAGGCGGTGCCCGCGCCGTACGTGGCGAGGGCGTTCTTCCCGGCCTCGACGACGTCGGGCTCGGCGGCGAGGCCGAGGTAGTTGTTCGAGGAGAGGACGAGCACCTTTCCCCGCCCCTCCATCTGCACCCACGGCGCCTGCGGCGACTCGATGTGGTTGAGTTTCTTGTAGACGCCCGCCGCCTTGAAGCCCTGCAGCTCCCCGTCCAGCCGGGCCCGAAAAGCCTGGTTCATCGCGGCATCTCCTCGAGATTGAACAGCACTTTTCCCGCCCCGCCCGCGATCGCCTGCATCGCCGACTCGACCTCGATCATCGCGAACCGGTGCGTGATGACCACCGTCGGATCGATGAGCCCCGCGAGGAGGAACGAGCGCATCTGGTACCACGTGTCGTACATGCGCCGGCCGACGATGCCGCGCAGCGTGATCCCCTTGAAGATCACGTCGTTCGTGACGTCGATCGGGACCTCCTCGCCGGGAAGGCCAAGGAGCGAGACGTCGGCCCCGTCGCGCGCCGCCTTCAGCGCCTGGCGGATCGCCTGGGGGTTCCCCGACATCTCGAGGACGACGTCGGCCCCGGCCCCCTCCGTCTCCTCGCGCACGACGTCCGGCACCGACTCCGCCGTCGGATCGATCGTCCGGTGCGCCCCCATCTTCGCCGCCATCGCCCGCCGGCCCGGCGCGATCTCCGAGGCGATGACCCGGGCGGCCCCCGACGCGCGCGCGATGGCGACGCAGAAGAGGCCGATCGGTCCGCTCCCCAGGACGAGGACGCGCTTGCCGCGGACGTCGCTCGACATGACCGTGTGGAATGCGTTCCCGAGAGGATCGTGCAACGCCGCGACATCGAGGGAGATCTGTGGATCGATCTTCCAGACGTTTCCGGCCGGCATCGCGATGAGATCGGCGAAGGCGCCGTGGACGTCCACCCCGATGATCTTCACCTTCCGGCAGATGTGCCCGAGCCCCGTGCGGCACTGGAAGCAGGCGCCGCAGGCGATGTGCCCTTCGGCCGTGACCTTCTCGCCGGGGGTGAAGCCGGTCACCATCGACCCCACGTCCTCGACGACCCCCGCGAACTCGTGGCCGATGACGAGAGGGGGATGGATGCGCCGCTCGGCCCACGCGTTCCAATGGTAGATGTGGAGGTCGGTGCCGCAGAGCCCGACGCGCTTCACCCGGATGAGGACGTCGCCGGGTCCGACCTTCGGCGCCGGCATCTCCGCGAGTGTGAGCCCGGTGGCTTTCTTTTCCTTCACGATGGCGCGCATGGGCTTCTCGGTCCGCGGAACGCGGCGGGAGGAGGGTGATGGGCGATGGCGCGGGCTCGAGGCGAGTCTACCCCCGCCTTTCCGGACCGGTCAACAGCGGCGCCCGCTCGATGGCCCGGCCCTCAGGGGGTGTGTTAGCGTGGCCGCCGCCATGTATTCCGTCTCCGAAACCGTCTTCTTCTCCTACGGCCACCGCCTTCTCGATTACGACGGGAAGTGCGCGCACGCCCACGGCCACAACGCGCGCGTCGAGATCCGCCTGGAGGCCGAAGCCCTCGACCGGCGCGGCATGGTCGCCGACTTCAGCGAGATCGGCGATCAGGTGAGGGGGTGGGTCGACGCCCACCTCGATCACCGGATGCTCCTGCGCCGCGACGATCCCCTCGTGAAGCCGCTCACGGATCTCGGCGAGCCGATCTTCCTGATGGACGTCAGCCCCACCGCCGAGGCGATCGCGATGGTGATCTTCGACGCGGCCGCCTTGCACGGCCTCCCGGTCGCCGAGGTCCGCGTCTGGGAGACGGAGAGCTCCGTCGCGACCTACCGTCGCTGAGACGACGTCCGTCCGAGCGGGCGCCGAGCCTTCGATCTCGACGGGGAGGCGGCGTCGGCGCGCGAGGGGGTGGCCTTCGCGGTGCCCCCCGCCCCCTCCGAGTGATCGTGCTCGCCGGGAACACCCGGAATCCGGATGAGGCTGTCCTTGAAGATCCTCACCGCGCCGCTCGGCAGGACGCAGTGCTCGAGCGTGCCGCTCCTGATCCAGCGGGAGATGGTCTTCCGGTTCACGGTGGCGAGCTCGGTGGCTTCCTTGACGGTGAGGATGGCGCGGTCTTTCCCGCAGTACGGGCACCTCTCGATGCGCCGCGGCTCGATCGGAAGCGGGGAGTCGGGGGGCTTGGCCGGGGCACGCGGGGGCATGGGAATTCACGCGCCAGGGACGCGGGGCGTCTGCGCGCGCTCCATCTGTCACCCGGCCGCACCCCCATGAGGCCGCGCGAACAGTTGCGCTGCTTATACACCCAAGAGCCCGCGCCGGTCAAGGGGAATCGAGCGATCCGGCCGAGCCGCGCTCCGTGACGGTCAGCACGCGCCCTCGCGTCTCGGGGAGCGTGAAGACCCAGATCGCCCCGGCGGCGCTGAACGCGGCGGCGAGGGAGATCCCCCCGGCGAGCCCCCACGCGTGCGAGACGCGCTCGATGACGATGGGGGTCACGAACTGGATCCCCCGCGCGGCGTTGAAGACGGCGCCCACGCCGGTGTTCCTGAGGTGCGTGGGGAAGAGCTCCGAGTAGTACGGGCCGAAGTTCGACCACGTCCCGGTGCCGATGCCGACGACCGCCATGAAGATCAGGATCAGGAACGGCTGCCCGGCGATGAGATTCCAGGCGACCGTGATCATCACGAGGCCGATCGACATCACCCCGGCGTAGAGCGCGTACGAGCGCTTCCTGCCGAAACGGTCGGAGACGAAGCCGAAGGTCGCGTACCCCACCAGCTCGCCGCTCACGATGACGAGGATCCACAGCCCCGACTTCGCGACGGACATCCCGCGCTCCTCGCGGAGGTAGGCGGGGAGCCAGATGCTCGTGAACCAGTACGACGACATGTTGCAGGCGGTCAGGACGAAGGCGCGGAACGACGTCCAGGCGAGCGAGCCGAAGAGGACTTCGCGAAGATCCTCGAGGGGCGTCCACGGCGCCCGCGCGCGCGATGCAAGCCAGAGATCCGACTCGGGCATGTGCCGCCGGATCATCGTCACGAGGATGGCCGGGGTCGCCGAGAGGATGAAGGTGGCGCGCCACCCGATGGCGGGCGCCACGAACGACCCGACGAGGGCCGCGAGCCCGACGCCGAGGGGCGCGCCCGTCTGCATGAGCGCGCCGAAGCGCCCGCGCTTCGCGGGCGGGAACGTCTCCGCGATCAGCGTGTGCCCGGCGGCCCACTCGCCGCCGACTCCGAGGCCGGTGAGGGCGCGGAAGGCGAGGAGCTGCGGGAGGGTGTTCGCGAAGCCGCAGAGAAGCGCTCCGCCGCTGTAGACCAGGATCGTCCACTGCAGCACCGCGCGCCTGCCGAATCGGTCCGCGAGGAATCCGAAGACGAGCCCGCCGAGGGCCGTCGCGCCCAGTGAGGCCCCCATCACGAGGGCATGGTCGGCCTTCGTCAGCCCGAGATCGGCGCCGATGAACGAGTACAGGAACGAGTAGAGGATCAGGTCGTAGAAGTCGAAGAGCCACCCGGCCCAGGCCATCCCCAGGATGACGTAGTGCCGGCCCGTCAGCGTCTCGTGCTCTGAGAGCCGCATCCCTGAGCGCGCGCCTCAGCTCTTCGAGCGGAGCCGGACGCGCGTCCCTTCCCGGATCTGGTCCGTGGGGTTGACCACCAGCGATTCGCCCCCGGCGAGCCCCGACGTGATCTCGAGTCGGCCGTCCACCTCGGGGCCGAGCTTCACGGCGACGACCGACGCGCGGCCGTCCCTGACGACGACCGCGGCGGGGGCGCCGTCGCGGGTCGTGATCGCCGAGGCGGGGGCGAAGACGCGCGCTTTCCCCGCGCCCGCGGCACCCCCGGCGCGATCCTCGAGGAAGTTGACCCGCACGCTCATCTCGGGGAGAACCTCGTCCCCCTTGCGGTCGAAGGCGACCTTTCCCTGGATCGTCGCCTTCTGTCGATTGGCCGTCGGGACGATCTGCCTCAGGCGCCCGGGGTAGCTGGTCTCGGGGTACGCGTCGAGGACGATCGTGGCCGGCTGCCCTTCGTGGAGGCGGCTGATGTGGCTCTCGTTGATGTCGACCTCGGCCTCGAGGCTGCTCATGTCGGCGATCTGGACCAGGCTGTTCCCAGAGGCCGGCCCGCCGACCGAGACGGGGGCGATGATCTCGCCGATGTCGGCGCTCTTCGTCGTGACGACGCCGTCGAAGGGGGCGATGATGAAGGTGTTCCTCAGGTTTACCTCTGCGACGGTCACCGCCCCCTCCGCACGCGAGATCTCGGCGGAGGCCGAGTCGATCTGCGCGAGGGCGATCTTCTGCGCCGCCTCGGCGGCGTCGAACCCGCTCTGGCTGGCGACGCGCTCGGCGAGGAGGCGCGTCTGCCGCTCGAGCTCGCGCCGGGAGGCGTACTCCCTGGCGACCGCCTCCGCGCGCGCGGCGCGCGCGACCTCGAGCTGCCGCTTCGAC
The DNA here is from genome assembly GCA_016195325.1 of Acidobacteriota bacterium. Classification (NCBI taxonomy): domain Bacteria; kingdom Pseudomonadati; phylum Acidobacteriota; species Acidobacteriota bacterium. Next base: position 56,080 of record JACPZX010000019.1, on the reverse strand, counting down.
TGGTCGAGCTGCGCCTCGTAGTCGCGGTTCTCGATGCGCGCGATCATCTCGCCCGCCTTCACGCGGCTCCCCTCGCGCACCTTCAGTTCGACGAGCCTGCCGGCGATCTTCGTCGTCACCGCCGCCTTTCTCTGCGCGACGACGTAACCCGACGCCGTGAGAAGGGAGTTCGCGGCGGCCGGGGCGAGGACCTCGGCCCGGACAATCTCGACCTCCGGCATGGAGAGGGGCTCGACGAAGCGGCGATACGAGACGACCGCCGCGAGCGCGAGGGCGATGACCACCGCGAGGGCGACGGCGTACCGGATCCACCCGCCGCCCACCCGGCGCACTTCGAGGGCGTCGCGATCGATGCGCAACGACGCGAGGTCGCCCGCTTCCCCACCCGGGCGCGGGGTCGGCGGCGCGCTCACGGTGCGGCCGGGAGCGCCGTCACGGCGCCCCCGCCCGCTCAGGGTGTGACGAAGACCTTGACGACATTACTGAAGGTGCGCCGGTCGGGGTTGGCGGCCGTGGCCTGGAGGTCCTGTCCGAAGAGCTTGATGAACAGAACGGGGTCCGTGGGGTTCGCCTTCTTCGCCCTCGCGCAGGCTCCCTTCCATTTCCTCCCCGGGGGCGTGTAGCTCGTTGTCTTCAGCGCGCCTGCGCCGCTCGAGACGCGGTTGTTCGCGGGAAAGTTCGGATCCGGGCTGACGAACACTCTGAATGTGTCGTACATCCCGCCGTCCCAGGTGATCGTCGGCCGGACGGTCAGGGGGGTGTTGCAGTCGAGGGTCGTTCCGCCGGGAGGAGCGGTGATCATGACGTCGCAGGCGTCCCCGACACCGTCGTGGTCGGTGTCGTCCTGGCCGGGGTTGTAGAGGGAGAGGCAATTGTCGACGCTGTCGCAGACGGCGTCCCCATCGGCATCGCCGGGAGGGCACGAGAGCGGGCCGGAGAAGCTCTGGGCGAAGACGCCGAACGAACCGGTCAGGAAATCGTCCTGCCACACGACGACGAAGTCCCCCTGCGGGTCCATGGCCACCTCGGGCTGCGTCTGGTAGCCGGTGGTGGAGGAGTTCACGAGGAACTCGCCCCCCGCGGGCGCACCGCTGGAGCTGAAGTGCCGTCCCACGATTCCGAAGCCGTCGCCATCTTGCCCGTAGCTCTGCCACGCCACCGTGAACTCGCCGAAGGGGTCGATGCCGACGGAGGCGGAGTTCTGATTGCCGGTCGTGAACGTGTTCGCCTGGAACTCGGTCCCCAGCGCGGCGCCGGTGCTGTCGAACCGCCGGGCGAGGACGCCGTCGCCCGAGCCATCCTGGTTGCGGCTCTGCCATGCCACCACGAAGTTGCCCGAGGAGTCCGTGCCGATGGAAGGAAGCTGCTGCCGGTTGGTCGTGTAGGTGTTCACCGCGAACTCGGCCCCCTGCGGGGCGCCGGAGCTGTCGAACCTCTGGCCGAAGACCCCGAGATTGGATCCGTCCTGCCCGAAGCTCTCCCACGCGACGGTGAACTCGCCCAGCGGGCCGACGCTGACGGCCGCCTTCCGCTGGTCGCTGGTCGTGTACGTGTTCACCTGGAACTCGGTCCCCTGGGGCACGCCCGCGCTGTCGAAGCGCTGGCCGAACACTCCGTCCGCCGAGCCATCCTGGGCGTAGCTGGTCCACGCGACCACGAACTCGCCGGAGTCGCCGATGGCGACCGATGGGTCGAACTGATCTCCCAGGGTGCTGGTGTTGATCCTGAACTCGCTCCCCTGAGCGGACCCGGCGCTCGTGAAGCGCTGGCCGAAGACGCCGTATCCGGACCCGTCCTGGCGGTAGCTGTACCACACGACGACGAACTCGCCGAACGGGTTCATCGCGATTTTCGGAGCGTACTGATCGTTCGGCGTGTAGGTGTTGATCTGGAACTCGCCGCCGGCGGCGGTGCCCGACGCGCCGAACCTCCTGCCGAAGATGCCGTATCCTGAGCCATCCTGCCCCTCGCTCTGCCACGCGACCACGAAGTTTCCGAGGCCATCCCGGCCGACGGAGGCGCGCTGCTGGGAGCCGGGCTGGTGGGTGTTGACCTGGATCTCGGGCCCGTTCTTGACGGGCTGGGCCGAAATCAACGTGATGCCCGAGGCGAGTACGAGAGCGGCGACGGTGAATCGTGACATCGATTCAACCTCCGTGCGGGTGGGGAGCGGAACGAGAGGGGCGGGCAGGGTCATGGTAGCGCTACGGGGATTCGAACCCCGGTCTGATGGCTGAGAACCATCCGTCCTGACCCCTAGACGATAGCGCCGAGGCGGATACTAGAGAAGGGCGTCGAGGGCTGTCAAGCGTTCCACGCCGGCCGTTCAGGTCTTCGGGAAGGCGGTCAGGTGCAGCACGCCGTCGCGGAGAACGAGCGCCGCGCCGAGGAGCGCGTCGGTCTCGATGCGGATGTCCACCCCCTCGCCGGGGGAATCGAAGCTCTCGCGAGGCGCGGCGTCGAGGGCGTCGAGGAATTCCTGAGGCGCGAGAGGGGCCCGGGCTCCGGGTGCCGGCTCGACGGTCGCCCTCACGATGGCGTCCATGGCGTACGAGCGGATCAGCTTGCGGAAGACCCCCTGCCACGTGATGAGGCGGCCGAAGGTGTCGAGCCCCTGGAGCTTCCCGTCGATGAGGACCATCACCCCGACCTGGCCGGGCTCCGAGCGGAACCCGGCGAGGTACGCGTCGAGGTCCCCCCGCTTCGCGTCCTGGTAGTCGACGAACGAGCCGGTGCTCGACGCCGTCCCGCTCTCGCCGAGGTACTTCTTCACCGTGTCCCAGACCTTGATCTGATCGGAGCGGAACTCGCGCTTCACGCGGAGCATCGACGTGGTGTCGTGGAGCTTGGCCCGCCGGCCGAAGGCGGCGTACATCGAGTCGGTGCCGCCGAACGATTTCGACGTGGAGCGCCAGCGCCCCTCCTCGATGCACGAGACCGGGATGACCCTCTCGCTCATCTCCGGGATGATGAACGACGCGTTCGAGATCCGGTTCTGCTTCGCGCCGACGAGCTGCTCGCCGTCGAGGATCAGGACCTTGCTCGCCCCCCGGTTCACGACCTTGATGTTCTGGACGCTTCCCGCCTCGTGGATCTCGGCGATCTCCACCTGCCCCGACTTCAGGGCGTCGTCGAGGGAGACGTACTCGACCGGCGTCTCGCGGGAGGCGAGAAGGGGGAGGAGCGTCAGGTTCTCGTGGACCTGCGGGGAGCCGATGAGGATCGAGGCGAGATATGCGGACACCGCGTCGGACAAAGCGATCTCCTCGGAACGGGGGGCCGGGGCGGGGATCGTACCACAGGCCGGGAGGGGAGCGATCAGCTCCGGAGGCGGAGGATCCCCGCGAGGGCGACGAGCGCGGCGAGGAAGACCAGCCCCCACTCCGAGAGCGTCGGGATCGGCGTCCCGATGGTCGCCACGATCACCGGCGCGGAGGGCGCGGGCGCCGAGACGAGCGTCACGTTGCTGACGCTGATCCCCGTGTCCGTGCGTTTCATCTGAACCCGCGCGAGGTTCGCCCCCACCCTCGAGATGGTCCACGGGCCGTTCGTCGGGCCGGCGACGGTGAATCCGTTCGCCGTGAGCGCCGCGACCATATCGCTGTTGACCGTCGTGGCCGACTTCGAGGGAGTCGTCACGATCTGAGTGAAGAGCGCCCCGGTCGTGAGGGTGATGTCGATCTCGAAGGTGCCGCCCACGTTCCCGGTGACGGCGTTGGCGCCCGCCACGGTCGCGGTGGCTCCGCCGAGCGCGCCGAAGTCGACCACGGCGCCGCCGATGTTCGCGTCGGAGACGTTGACCTGAAGCGAGGCCGGCTCCATCCCCATCGCGTTCGTAATCCCGATCGCGTTCAGGTTGGGGTCCGTCGGACTGGTCACGGTGACGGCGTTGTAGCCGGACGCGGCGATCTGGGCCCGGATGCGCCCGAGGATGACCGAGGCATCCTCACCAGCCACATGGTTCGGGTCGGAGAAAGGAGTGCCCGCCACCAGGACCGTGAACGAGCTCCCCGCGGCGAGCTGACCCTTCCTCCCCAGCTCGATGATGCCGGCCGAGACGAGGGTGCACGGGAGGAGTGCGATGAGAAGGGCGGCAGCGCCTCTCGGGGTTCTCGTCAATCGGCGCATGCGCGGCTCATCCTCTCATGCTCTCATGGACCGGCTCTCATGGACCGGTCGTCAGGCGGGAGACCCGGGGCGAAGGAGAAGCGCGCCCCCGAGGGCCACCAGAGCCGCCAGGAAGACGAGGCCCCACTCGGAGAGAGTGGGGACGTTGGCCTGGGACTGCGTCGTCTCACCGACGCCGCTCGTGGTGATGCCGGTGTCTGTGCGGTTCATCTCGATCCGCTGGAGGCGCTGGTTGCTCTGCACATAGAGGGTGTAGGTGTTGCCGAGGGTCGGCCCGCTCACGGAGAAGCCGCTCGCTCGGAGCAGCGCGACCATTTCGGCGTTGACGTCGGCAACGGTCTTCGTGGCAGGGGCTGTCGAGACCACGTGCGTGAAGACCATCGGCGGCATCCCCGGGCAGAAGACCGTGACGTCGATCTCGAAGTTCCCGTTGTGAGCGATCGCGTTCGCCCCCTGGAAGGTGCCTGACGTGGAGGGGAGACTGCCCGCGTCGACGAAGGCCCCGCCGATGTTCGGGTCGCTGATGAAGACCTCGAGCGAGTACGGCTCGATGCCCGTCTCCCGCAAGATCGTGATGTTCGTGGGGTTGTTGGTTGGATCGGGAATGGTCGCGGTGTAGAAGGGGCTCGCGTCGATGTTGGCCCGGACCTTTTCGGCGATGCTCGCGACGTTTTCGGTGACGATGTGGCTTCCCTCGCTGAAGGTCCGCCCCTCGACGATGACGGTGAACGTGCTACCGCCCGCCAGCTGCCCCTTGCGGCCCAGCTCGATGATTCCGGCGGAGGCGAGGGTGTACGGGACGAGGGCGAGGAGAAGGCCAGCGGCTGCGAGGACGTTGGCGCGGCGCACGTTGGGGCTCAGGGTCACCCTCGTAGGCTCCGGGAAGAGACGGCGGGCCGACACGGAAGATAGTCGGCCAAAGCGTACGGTCATTCGGCGGGGCCGTCAATCAAAATTATCGATGCGTCGCCCCGGCCCCCATCAGGCGGAGGGGATATCCCCCGCGGCGGCGCCGGGGGCGGTGAGGGCCCGAGCCCGCGCGGAAGAGAGGAAGAGGCGGCGGAGATCGCCGGCGGGGACCCCCTCGGCCAGGGTGAGGAGCGCCTCCCGCGCGTCGTCCACCCTTCCGGCGTCGTCGAGGATGCGCCACTCGAGCCCCCGGAGCCCGACGTCGCGGGCCGCGGCGATGGCGGCGTCGAAGGCCGGCGCGGCGGTCTCCTCTCCCGTGCGCGCCCGGGCGACCATCGCGTCGAGGTGCTTTGCGAGGACCCCTCCGTGCGCGAAGTGGGTGCCGGCCCGGACGTCGCCGAGGCGCGAGAGCGCCGCCGCGGCCTCCGCCGCGTCCCCCGACTCGAGCGCGGCGAGGCCGGCGAGATAGTGGATCTCGACCAGCATCTCCCGGAGGCCGAGCTGCTCGGCAAGGCTCGCGGCGTCCCTGAGGACCGACAGCGCCCCCTCGCAGCGGCCGGAGGCGAGCATCGCCTCGGCGAGGTTGGTGATCGATCGGCACTCCTCGGGGCGGTCCCCGAGCTCGCGCGTCCCCCGCAGCGCGTCGCTGAAGAGCGCCTCGGCGCCGTCGATGTCGTTCAGCGCGAGGCGCAGCCGCCCGAGGGAGTTCTGGCAGTACGGGATGCTCCAGCTCTCGCCGAGCGCTTTCTTGATGGCGAGGCTCTCCTCGCACGAGGCGAGGGCGGCGGCGTACTCGCCCATCTTCTCGAGGAGGCTTCCCAGGTTGCTGAGGCTCGACGCGATCCCCGCCTGGTCGCCGAGATCGCGCTTGAGCGCGAGGGACTCCTGGTGCGCCGCCATCGCGGCCGAGAACTCGCCGCGGATCTCCCGCAGCAGCCCGAGGTTGTTCAAACTCCTCGCGATGGCGCGCCGGTCGCCGATCTCCCGCTTGAGGGCGAGCGATTCCTCGTACTCCTTCAGCGCCTCCTCGAGCGCGCCGCGCTCGTGGTGGACGGCGCCAATGTTGTTGAGCGCCTCCGCCTCGAAGAGACGCTGGCCCGCCTGGCGCGCCAGGGCGAGCGCGGTGCCGTAGACCGCGAGGGCCTCCTCGGTGTGCCCCTGCCGCAGGTGGATGTTGCCGATCTTGTTGAGGTTGTCCGAGTAGCCGCCGAGATCCTCGATCGACTGCTGGAGCGTGATGGACCGGCTGTGCGCCGCGAGCGCCTCGTCGAACCGGCCGTGGTTGAAGTGGACGATCCCCGTCACCGCCAGGGCGCTCGCGAGGCTGTGCCGGTCCCCGGAGGCCTGCGCGATCTCATAAGCCCGCCGCGCGTGATCCATCGCGCCGCCGTAATCGCCGGTGCGCACCGCGAGGTCGGCGAGGAGGTTTTCCGCATGCGCCTCCCGCGACGCGACGCGCGCCCCGCGGGACCGCGCGCGCATCTCGAGGAAATCGGCCTTCGCCCTCTCGAACTCGCCGAGGCGGACGAAGAGCTTTCCCCGATCCTTGTGCGCCTTGATGCGCCACGCGGCGAGGGGGGTGCCGGCTCCCGAGGGGGCCCCGGCCGCCTCGCGCGCGTCGAGGATCGCGAGGGTTCGATCGAGCGCGCGCGCGGCGTCGGAGTTCGCGAAGAGGGTGCGCGCCATCTCCGCCGACTGGAGGAGATACGGGATGGCCCTCTCCTCCTCCCTCGCCTCGAGGAGGTGGAAGGCGACGGCCGCGGCGTCAGCCCTCAGGGGCGAGACCGGGTCCGCGCCGACCAGGTACTCCGCGATGCGGCGGTGGTGCTCGCGCCGCAGCTCGGGGATGATCTCCTCGTACAGAGCCTCGCGGATCATCGGGTGATCGAACCGGTAGCTCTCGTCCTCGTGGCGGATCAGCCGGTGATCGCGCTCGAGCGCCTGGAGCGAGGCGAGGACCTCGTAGCGATCGCGCGAGAGGCAGGCCGCGAGGGTTGCGGATCGGAACGACATCCCCTCGCACGCGGCGATCTCGAGGATCTGCCTCTCGGCGGGGGAGAGGCGCGAGAGGCGCCGCCCGACGACCTCGTGGATTCTGCCGGGAAGGGCCTGGCCCGCCGCGCGCGGATCGATGACCCACGACTCCTCCTGGCGCCGGATCAGCCCGTCGGCCTTCAGCAACCGGATCGCCTCGAGGACGAAGAAGGGATTGCCGGCCGTGTCGCGATGGAGCGGGGCGAGGAACTCGGCGCTCGGCTCGGCCCCCGGAAGGGCGCCGCGGACGATCTGCTCGGTCCCGGCGGCGTCGAGACGATCGAGCGCGATCTCGACGAACACGTCGCCCGCCGACAGCCGCGACAGCAGGGCGCGCGATTCCTCCGGCCGGTACGTCCCCGCGATCGCGCCGCACGAGCCCCGGAGGCCGCGCCCGATGTACTGGAAGAGATCGAGCGTTCCCTCGTCGGCCCAGTGGAGGTCGTCGATGTGGATGAGGATCGGCTTCACCCGCGCCGCCTGGACGAAGAAGGCGGCGATCGCGTCGAGGAGGTGATCGCGGTTGATCGGCTCGGCGGCGAGCCCCTGCGACCCGCCGGGGAGGTGGAGGAACGAGAGGAGGATCGGGAGCCTGCCGACGAGCGCGGGCATCCGCTCCTTGACGTGATCGCGCAGCTCCTCCGCGGTGTCGACGCCGAGGAGCGAGATGAGCCTCTCCGCCGCCTCGACGAAGGGATGGTAGGGGAGGCCCCCCTCCCGGAAGAGGCAGCGCCCGACCACGTAGAGGCCGCCGCGCGCATCGAACCGCCTCCCGCACTCGGCGAGGAGGCGGGTCTTGCCGATCCCCGCCTCGCCCCGGACGAGGAGGACCTGCCCCCTTCCCTCGCGCGCCTCGTGAAGCGCCGCTTCGATGCGGCGGATCTGCGATCCGCGGCCGAAGAGCGGTGACTCGGCCCCGGGCTCCGCCGAGGGCTCGAGCCGCGAGGGGATGCGACCGGTGTGCTTCGCCGTGATCGCCATGTGCGGCGCCGTCGAGTCCTCGGCGACGCTGCGAGCCCCCCCGCCGAGGGCCAGCCGCAGATCGTCCCTCAAAGCCGCGGCGTTCGCGTGGCGCGTCCCCGGATCCTTCCGGAGCGCGCGCCTCACGACCGCCTCGATCGCGTGGGGGGTGTCGGCTCGCCGCGCGGCGAGAGGGGGCGGGTTGTCGTACGCGATGGCGTGCAGGATCGCCATGTCGTTCTCGCCGAGGAAGGGGCGGAGCCCGGCGATCATCTCGTACAGCACCGCGCCGAGCGCGAAGACGTCGCTGGCCGGCCCCGCCGGGCGCCCCGCCGCCTGCTCGGGGGACATGTAGTTCACCGTGCCGAGGAGCGCGCCCACGGTCGTGAGCCGCTGCGCGTTCGTGGGGAGGACGCCCAAGTCGCCGTCCCCCTGGGGGGGATCCACGATCGCGGCGATGCCGAAGTCGAGGACCTTGGGGCGCCCCTCCGGGCCGACCATGATGTTCTCCGGCTTGAGGTCGCGGTGGATGATCCCGCGCGAGTGAGCCGCCGCGATCGCGTCGGCGACCTCGGCGACGATTCCCGCCGCCTCGCGCGGCTCGAGCGGGCCATCTCCGAGGACCGCCCGGAGCGTCCGCCCCTCGACGTACTCCATGCAGATGAAGGGGATCCCGTCGGCCTCGCCGGTCTCGTAGATCTCGGTGATGCCGGGATGGTGGAGCGCCGCGCAGGCTCGCGCCTCGCGCTCGAACCGCGCGCGCCACTCCGCGTCGGCGGCGGCGTCGGGGGTGAGGATCTTGACGACCACCCGGCGCCCGTCGCGCGGGTCGATCGCCCGGTAGACGACTCCCATCCCGCCCCGGCCCAGCTCGTCGAGGATTTGGTAGCGGGAGATCTTCCGGCCGGTGAAGTCGGGCATGCGTCCCCGCGATCTTGCGGGCGGGGTCGATCGCAAGTCAAGGCGGAGGTCGGTTGCGCGGGTGGCGAGACTGTTTGCGTCGTGGGAGCCGGCCTCCGCGCGTGAAGTAATCGCGCTCGGCCTCGGCTTCGCTCACCCACCCGCTGCGGCGGCGCCGTCTTGTTCGATGACAGGAGGCGCCGGCGCCTCCGCGGGTACCCGGGTTCGTCTCAGACGCTCCCACGCCGCAAACAGTCTCGCCAACCGCTCGTTGGGTGCCTTGACTCGGGTGGCATTCGTCTCGATGATACGGGGCATGTCGCGACTCTCCGGCACGTGGATCGCGCGGTTCCTGCTGGCCGGAGCGATCTCTTGGGTGGGGGTGGGAGTCGGGGCGCCTCTGGCGGCGGTGAAGGAGGTGCTCGATCAGGTCGTCACCGTCTGCGATGGGCATGACTTTCGGCTGCTCGCCGATCTGCACCTGCCGGAGCCGGGGGGGCAGCCGGCGCCGGCGCTCGACATCAAGGGGTGGCGGCACAACGACACGGCGCGGCCGGTCGTGCTCAAGGCGGGGCAGGACGTCAGGGTCACGGCGGTCTTCAACTACGGCGACAAGGGGGTCGTTCTGGAGATCTCGGGGCGGGATCCTGGGCGAGGTGGGGAGGGACCGCCGCGCATCCGCGTACGCTTCGCGGCCGAGTCGGGAGGGGACAAACCCGACGTCCAGGCGACGGAGCTGACGACGCTGATTCTCAAGGTGCTCCGCCCGTCGATGCCGTAGGGCGCGGGAGCAGGCTTCCTTGACCCGCATGGGTCGGGCCCGTAGAATCCCCGATATCAGGCAGACGCGTTCGGGAGGGCGGTTTCTTGGAAACGGTTGCGGAGCTCGAGAGCATCGCGGGGCTGAAAGACGTCGACGGGTGGGAGAAGGAGTGGCTCATCCACCGTGAGGATCCTCTCGACCCTCTCGAGCTGGACCGCCGGTTCGGCCGCGCGAGCGGCATGGTCGACAACGGCGATCGCTACGTCGCGACGATCAGCTTCCCGTCGCGCACGCCGAACCATCCCCTGAAGTACCGCCACGGGATGCCCGATCTCCTTCCCGACTACAAGTACCACGTCGAGATGAAGGGAAACGTCCTCTGGGCGCACGCAACGCTCGAGGACGCGCTGACGTCGCAGCTCTGCGGGCGCGTTCCCGACTTCCCCCAGAAGTTCTCGGTTCACTTCGACATGCCCGAGACGGCCGTGGGGTACGACGTCCGGTACTGGAACCGCACGCTGACGGTCGTCGTGCACAAGGTGGGGGCTCCGGCCGGCGAGAAGTACGAGTGGCGCGGCCACTACATCACGAACGACTGCGTGGGCTGCGAGATCTGCGAGCTGAAGTGCCCGACCAATGCGATCACGGGCATCAAGAAGGAGATGTTCGTCATCGAGCCCGACCTCTGCATCAACTGCGGCGTCTGCGGCATCTTCTGCCCGTACGACGCCATCGTGGATCAGTGGGACGACCTCGTGAAGAGGATCAAGGCGAAGGACATCCCGAAGGCGGTGGTCATCCCGGACCTCTGCTCGGGGTGCGAGTACTGCATCGACACCTGCCCCTTCGACTGCATCCACCTGGTCGACGCGCCGGATCGCATGAAGGAAGGGGGCTACCCGGCCGACATGACCGGCAAGGTCGCCTGGGTCGACGAGCGCACGTGCGTGTCGTGCGGCATCTGCGAGACCTTCTGCATCAAGGAGGCGATCGTCGTCGACCGGAAGTTCAACTGGGATCCGTACATCGGATTTTCCTACCAGGAGGGACGCGCCGTCCCCGGCGCGACCATTCCCGGCGCCGAGGGGCTCAGCGTCTTCCCGAAGACGACCGAGAACGCCGCGGCGATCCCCAAGCCCGCAGGCTCAGGTGAGGGGACGCCGGCTCAGAGTTAGTTCGGACACCCCACTCCTACGGCGTCACACCCGCCTGCACGACCTGGCTGAACGTCTTCCGGTGCGGATCGCGCTTCGAGACGTTGAGGTCCACGCCGAAGACCCTCACGAAGAGGACGGGGCTCGACGGGTTCGCCGCCTGCGCCTTGCCGCACGCGCTCTTCCATTTCTTACCCGGCGGCGTCCATGAAGTGGACGTCAGCAGGCCGCTGCCGCTCGTCACCCCGGTCCCCGCGGCGAACGACGGGTCGGTCGCGACGGTGACCCGGAACCTGTCGTAGTTCCCGGCGTCCCAGGTGATCGTCGGGCGGGTCAGGAGAGGGCTTGAGCAGTCGAGGACGGCCCCCTGAATCGGGCTCGTGACGAGGATGTCCTCGGCGTCGCAGAGGCCGTCGCCGTCGGTGTCGTTGCAGAACTGCCGGGCGAAGACCCCCCACGACTCGCCGTCCTGGAACTGGTCGACCCACGCCACCGTGAAGTTCCCGGCCGCGTCCATCACGACGGAGGGAATTCCCTGATAGCCGGTCGTGTACGTGTTGACCTGGAACTCGCCGCCGAGGGGAGCCCCCGAGCTGTCGAAGCGGCGGCCGAAGACGCCGAAGCTCTGGCGGTCCTGCCCCTCGCTCATCCACGACACGACGAACCCGCCCGACCCGTCCATCGCCACGACCGACGCCGTCTGCTGGCTGGTGGTGTAGGTGTTGACCTGGAACTCCCCCGTGAGGGGCGTGCCGGAGCTGTCGAACCGCCGGGCGAAGACGCCGGGGGTTCCGGCATCCTGAAGGCTGCTCGTCCACGAGACGACGAAGTTTCCGGACGCCCCCATGCTCACTCCGGGGTAGAACTGGCCGTACGTCGTATAGGCGTTGACCTGGAACTCCCCCGTGATCGGCGCGCCGCCGCTGTCGTACAGCCGCCCGATGACGTCGAAGCCGGAGACGTCGTGGCTGACCCACACGACGAGGAAGTTCCCCTGGGCGTCCGCGGCGACGCGGGGGACGATCTGGTCGTACATCGTCGTCGTGTTGATCTGGAACTCGCTCCCCGCCGGCTGCCCCGAGCTGCTGAATCGCTGGCCGAAGACGCCGGCGTACGATCCATCCTCCCCGAAGCTGTCCCACGCCACGACGAACGATCCGTCGGGGGCCATCGCCGCCTTCGGGTTGGACTGGAGCGACGGCGTGTAGGTGTTGATCTGCATCTCGCCGCCGACCGCGTTCCCCGCGCTGTCGAAGCGCTGGCCGAAGACCCCCATGTTGGAGCCGTCCTGCCCGTAGCTCATCCAGACGACCACGAACTCTCCCGACGGGCTCATCGCCACCGCGGGGTGGTACTGCACGGCCGTGGTGTAGGTGTTGATCTGGAAGTCACCCGAGATCGGCGCCCCGGTGCTCGCGAATCGGCGGCCGAAGATCCCCTCCATGGAGCCGTCCCGCGCATCGTCCTCCCACACGACGACGAAGTTCCCGGCGCCGTCGCGGGCGATGGACGGTCGGAACTGCGCCCCGCTCGAGTAGGCGTTGACCTGGAACTCGGGGCCGTTCGGGATCTGCTGCGCGGGGGCCGCCGTCCACGCGAGCGCGGCGACGAGCGCGAGGGAGAGCAGGGGCTTGATCATGTGGGGCCGAGTCTGAGCCGGGGCGGGGGGGCGTGTCAACCTCCGGCTGCTCGCGACATGAGCCCGCGCGCGGAGCGCGTCGACTCCGCTAGAACTGGAGCGCCACGATGATCACGCCCGAGCTCGTGATGACTTCGATGAAACCCGTCGTCGGTGCACCGGTCCCGGTGAAACCGATATCGCAGCTCCCGCCGTTCGCCACCGACGAGCACGTGGGCTGAGTGAGCATCGGATAACCGCAACCCGCATTTGTGCTATCGCTTTCGACGAAGCCGTTGGTGACGCCCACCCAGAGTCCCACCTTGGAGACTGCCACCGTCGTGCCGCTCTCGTTCGCCACATTGAGTACGTGATGCAGTTGGAGCTTCACCGGGTTGAAACTGGGCTTGAACGGGTCTGGCGCCGACACTCCATCCAATTGGAGTTTGAATCCCGGGAGCCCCATTCCGGTGACTGGGTGAGGCGACTGCCCGGAGCAGTTCGAAGATGGCCCGGTCGGCCCAGTCGGTCCGGTCAACGGCGGCACCTTCAGCTCATTCGGCACGACGGAGGGCGTGGATTGCTGGACAGTTTGTTTCACGCCAAAGACGTAGCCGGCGGCTGCCGCCAGGACGGCGGCGCTCAAACATGCGGTGACAGTTCCCATCATCCGGTTGGCCATCTCACCTCCGCAATGGGGTCCTCTCCACGGTCGCCGCAGGCGAGCGTACCACATGATTCGCGATCTGGGCCTTCCTGATAATCGTCCGGGTTTTCATTCAGGCGTTGCCAACCGTGCCCCCTCGAGCGCGATCCGCGCCGCGAGCGCCGCGTCCTTCTGGTCCTTCCCCCACGGCGGACCGGCGGGCTTCGGGATCGCCTTCCCGGCGTGAGCCACGAGTTGTTTCTCCGGGACCTCGGCCAGCTTCAGGCCGCACCCCTCGGCGGCGCGGGCCAGGGCGTCCCGGAAGAGCGCCCCCTCGGCCTTGTGCATCCGGAAGTGCACCGCGAGGATCTCCTCGACGCTCCAGCCGGGCATCGGGTTGCCGGCGACGACGGCGCAGGCCGCGACCACGTGGCCGCGCTCGCTCTCCCGCGTCACCGCCGCGCGCATCTCGCGGAGCGCGATCCGGTGCGCCGCCTCGATGCCGCGAGTCACGGTCTCCCGCGCCCCCTTCGCCGGGAGATTCTCCGCCGCGTGGTACGGCTGCTTCGCCCACGCCTCTTCGACGAGCTCGACGCGCCGCCGATCGACGACCACGACGTCGCCGCCCGTGCGGCCGACGACGACCAGGGCCGCCCACCCCGAGTGGGCCTTGAACCCGAGCGCCACCTTCACGCGCGCCCTCCACGCGACGCGATCTTTCCGTCCCTGAAGCGGCTCGTGTTCATGCCGAGCATCCGGATCGGTTTTCCGCTCGAGGGCTCCGTCGCCGTCGCCTCGAGCCGCGACATGATTCCCGAGTACTTCGCGCGGAAGGCCTGAATCCTCTCCCTCAGCCCTTTGGCGCGTGTCACGTCGAACTCGTCGTCGTTGAACTCAGGGGTAGGGGTGCTCTGTCGAGGAATTCGAAGGATGCGCTGCGACGGCTGAATGCTAGTTTGGACGTCGGCTGTTTTCTAGTTTGGGAAACGTGCGGACGGGAAGCCCGGCCTGCAGTCCGCGGCCGTCTACCCGTGACCGTGGCGACGGAGGATCGCGACCTGTCGCTCGAAATCGACGATCGCGTAGGTGCCGTACCGAGCCCGACCGGTCGTCCTGCGGCCGCCAGGGATGGCCGGATCCCGCTCGGCACGGCCCAGGCTTCCGGAATCGACGAGGACGGATCCGACCGCGGGCAGGTCGATCGAGATCTCCGCGTCGGCCTCGAAATCGAATGGCTCGACGCGCGAGCCGCCTCCCGCGGTCACGACGATGAACCTCGGGCGATGGCTGTGGCCGCTCACGACGACCCGAGGGCGCCCGAGCCGGTCGACCAGGCCGCCCGCGTTGGAGGCGTCGATCCAATCCCAGCGAGGCTCACGAATGGAGTGCACCATGACGGCGAGGGGGGCGGTCTGCGCCGCGCGTCCGAACTCGATCGTCGATGGAAGGGACCGAATCCACTCGAGCGTCGCAGGAGTGAGCTGCCGGCTGGAGACGCGACCCTCCACGATGGAGAGTGATCCATCGGGTCCAACCCATGCCTCGTGGTTCCCCTCGACGGTCGGGACCTGTTGGTCCCGGAGGAACTCGGCCAGCGCGGAGCTCGAAGGCCCGTCGGCGTATCCCACGACGTCTCCGACACAGCCGGCCAGCGTTCGACCGTCCATCTCCTTCTCGAGAACGGCCCGGGTGGCCTCGAGCGCGCCGTGAGGGTCGCCCAGCACGACGAGCCGTGACACCGACCCGGGCAGCTCGTGACGGACGATGCCGCCACTCAAAGGGTTCGGCCCACTTGTTCCGGTACGGGTTGTTCGAGACCCAACCCTCCCCTGTGGGGGCGCTGCAGGTAGTAAGGCGGGGGTGCGGGGAGGGCGTCGAGGCACCGCCGGGAGCACGCGTTCACGAGCAGAGGCAGCACATCCGTCGCGACGAGCAGAGAGATCCACGCCTGCCGGACGGGTCCCGTGCACGGTCCGTCGCACACGCTGCAGGCGACGGTCGTCTCCGAGCCCATGCGGAGGTTCCGGTCGGTGATCGCGGCCCGTCGCTCGGTGGACACCGGAAGCGCGGGGAATGGCGGCCTGTACTTGAAGTTGCCGTAGAGACAGCGCGTGCTGACCGTGCTGTCGACGAGGTTCCGGCAACGGGTGATCTCGTACGGGAGCCAGTGAAGGCGCCACGAGGTGTACGGGGTGAACTTCTCGAGGCTCGACATCTCCCCGATCTCTCTCGGAACCCGGACGAGGAAGGTGTCATACAGCACGAGGTGTTTGACGGATCGAAGCTTCCGGATGGATCGTGGAAGGGTGATGATTCGCTCCACGTCCTCCCCGGTCATCTTCTGCATCGGCGCAAACTCCGCCCGCCCGTCGAGCGCCGCCTCCTCGATCATTCCTTCCAGGCGTCTCCAGGCGTCGCATTGAGTGTCCTGGAGCTCGGCGTGAAACTCGACCTCACGCCACTTCTTGTCCGGCGCGAGAAAACAATCGCATGTCGGGTCGCTCATCCGCCCCTCCTCGCGTCACGCCTCATTCCGCAGCACGACGTGCGCCGGGGCGATTCTACTCCGCTCGAAGCGTCTCGATGGGGTTGATTCTCGAGGCGTTCCGCGCGGGCATGTAGCAGGCGAGAAGGGCGATCGCCATGAGCAGCAACGTCACGCCGCTCAGCACGGGGACGCTGCTCGTCATGAGGCCGGGGAAGAGCGACGCGAGCAGCCGCGAGATGCCGAAGGCGCCGACGAGGCCGAGCGATGAGCCGGCGAGCGCCAGCCTCGCCCCCGCGCCGAGAACCAGTCGGGTGATGTCCGAGGCGAGGGCTCCCAGCGCGAGGCGGATGCCGAACTCGCTGGTGCGCTGGGCCATCGTGCGGGCGATGACGCCGTACATGCCGAGGGAGGCCAGGGCGAGCCCGACCACGGCGAGGAACGAGAGCATGCTGCCGAGGACCTGCCACGAGTAGGTCGCCTTCGCGATCGCCGTCGTGGCGGGCTGGAGATCGCGGATCGGCAGGTCGGCGTCGAGCGACGCCATCGTGGTGCGGATGCTCGGGACGAGCGCGGAAGGCGCGACGCCTGCGGTGCGAACCGCGATCTCGCCGCCGGGGCGCGGCTCCTGGGCCATCGGCTGGTAGAGCTGGAAGGCGATGGCGGCCTGATCCGGGATGACCGACTGGACGTTGCCGACGACGCCGACGATCTCCCCCCACTCGATCGTCTTCACGCCGGCCCGCGCGATGCGCTTGCCGAGCGGGCTCTCGCCGGGGAAGAGGCCCCGGGCCATCGCCTCGTTGATCAGGAAGACCTTCGGGGAACCGAGGAGGTCGCGCCCGTCGAAGGCGCGCCCCTCGATCACGCGCGTGCCGACGGTCTCGAAGTAGTGCGGGCTGACGCCGTTGATGGCGGCGACGGGCTCACGGCCGGGCTCGGGCGTCACGCGTCCGGCCACGAGGTACTTCCGCGCCTCGGCCAGGCCGAGGAAGGGCATCACGTAGGAGATGCTGGCGGACGAGACGCCGGGCAGCGCCTCGAGACGCTGCAGGGCGAGGCGCTGGAACTCCGTGATCTCCGTGGCGCCCTTGTACGTCGCCGTCGGAAGGAGCGTGGTGCCGCTGACGAGACGGTCGGATTCCCAGCCAAAGCGGCGGTCGTTCGCCTCCTGGACGCCGCGCATGAAGAGGGCGGCCCCCGCGAGCAGGACCATCGCGAGGGCGAACTGGCCCACGATGAGGAGGCTGCGGAAGCGCTGATGGCCGCGATCGCCGGTGGCGCCGCGCCCTCCGCTCTTGAGCGTCGTGTTCGGATCGAGCCTCATGGCGAAGAGCGCGGGGGCGACGCCGAAGGCGACGGCCGTGAACAGACACGCGCCAAACGTCCACGCCAGCACGTGCCAGTCGATGACGACCAGGAACGCGCCGCTGAAGGTCGCCTGGCCCATCCTCGACATCCAGTCGTTGGTCCACATCGTGACGAGAAGGGCGAGGACCCCGCCCGCGAGGGCCAGGAGCAGCGACTCGGCGAAGAGCGGGCGCAGCAGCCTCGCGCGCGAGGCGCCGAGGGCGGATCGCACCGCGAACTCGCGAGCCCGCGCCATCGTCCGCGCGAGCAGGAGGTTCGCGAGATTCGAGCAGGCGATGAGCAGCACGAAGACCGAAAGGCCTATCAGCATCCCGAAGATCGCCGGGCCTTTGTCCGGGGCCACCGCGACGTTGATCGGGAGGGTGCGCCAGGTGCTCCCGGCATTGGCGGCGGGGTACTCCGTCGCCAGGCGGCGGCCGAAGGCCGCGATGAACCCTTCGGCGTCCGTGCGGGTGCCGGTGCGTCGCCCGACGAGACGGATCCATGTGGCGTTGCGGTCGGTCTTGTCGCTCTCGGTGAAGGCAAGCGGTCGGTACAGGTCGATCGCCCCCAGATGGCGCCAGTCCTCGACCGATTCGGGGAGCACGCCGACGATCTCGCAGGGCTCCGCGTCCACGCGGACGATGCGGCCGATGATGCCGGCGTCTCCCGCGAACCGGTTCTGCCAGGAGCGATGGCTGATGAGGACGACGTGGTGGTTGCCCGCGACCTCTTCGGGGCGGAAGTCGCGGCCGAGCCGGGCTTTCACCTGAAGCGTGGTGAGGAACTCGGCCGAGATGCGAAGGCCCTGGGCCATGTCGGCGGGCTCTCCGGGGGCTGCGAGGCTCATGTTCGAGAAGGCGTAGGCGGCGATCTCTCCGTAGCGCTTCGTCTCGGTCTTCAGCTCGAGGTAATCGGCCGGGGAGATGCCGCCGCGGGTGTTCTCGGGTGTGACGCGATAGATGCGGTCGAGCCGTCCGGTGTCGGCGTAGGGGAGTGGGCGGAAGAAAATCTCGTTGAGAACGCTGAACGCCGCGGTGTTCGCGCCGATGCCGAGCCCCAGCGTCAGGACGGCGATGAGGACGAAGCCAGGGGTGCGGGCGAGCGACCGGATGGCGAGCCGGAGGTCGTCGAGGATGGCGGCGAGTCGTTCGATCAGCATGTCGGGGGGGAGTGCATGCTTCGAGCCAGAGCTTGTCGCCTGGAGCCATCTCGCTGGACGGGAAGGATTAATGGTTCGGTCGGGAGTCTCGACGCGGGGGGTGGTGTGTTCGGGCGTGACACCGGGGGGTCCCGGAATCGGGACGAGCCGCGGGGCGTCAAGCTCCTCCGCACGTCAACCCGCCACGATCGTCCCGCCCCAGAGTCTCTCCAGAAAGACGGCGAGGGGGAGGACCGCGATCTCACCGCGGCGGTCCGCGACGACGCGGGGCTGGCGCTCGAGGCAGACCACGATCCGGCGGCGCACGGGACCGTCCTCGGCGAGCACGCCGAGCGATCGCAGCGCGTGGTCCGGCACTCGGGCGGAGGCCTTGACGTCGATCGCCACCTCGCGGTCGTTCACGAGGAAGTCGATCTCCTGTCCGGTGCTGGCGCGCCAGTACCGGATCTCCATGTCGGGGTCGCGGTAGGCCCGCCAGGCCATCAGCTCCATCAGGACGAGGTGCTCGATCGTCTTGCCGAACTCCGGGGTGCCGGGCTCGGGACGGCGGCGGGCCAGGAAGTTCGCGACTCCGGCGTCGAAGAGGTAGAACTTCGGCGTGAGGATGAGCCGCCGGTTGCGACTCTTCGTCCACGGGGCGACGCGGAACCCCAGGAGCGTGTCCTCGAGGAGATCGAAGTAGCCGCGGACGATCTTCGCCGAGACGCCGACCTCGCGGGCGACGTTCGTGTAGTTCAGCAGCTCGCTGCTCGTGATGGCGGCGACCCGGAGGAAATCGCTGAAGGCGGGGAGGCTGACGGCCACCCCCTCGGCGACGATCTCCTCCTTCAGGTAGTCGTTGACGTAGGAGCGGATGTCGTCGAGGGGATCATCCGAAAGGTAGTGCGGGGGGAGGAGGCCGCTCACGGCGAGCCGCTCGGGATCGTAGCGATCCACTTCGGGGAAGCAGAGGGGGGGCATCTCGCGGCGCCGCGCGCGGCCGGCGAGGAGGTTCGCGTGGCCGCGCCGGAGCTTCCGCGCGCTCGACCCGGTGAGGACGAAGGTCCGCTTCGCGTTCTCGATCAGCCAGTGGACTTCGTCCAGGAGGATGGGGAGCTTCTGGACTTCGTCGATCACGATGGGGCGGCGCGGTCCCGAAAGTCTCGCGGCGTACCTCTCCCGAAGGAGGGAGGGGCGGCTCGCATACTCGGTGTAGACGTCGGTCTGGAGGAGGTCGATCCGCGGAGCCTCGGGGAGGTTCTCCCGGATCCACCACGACTTCCCGGCGCGCCGGGGACCCCAGAGGAACACGGAGTGCCTGGCCGTGTCGGGGAGCTCGAGGAGGCGTCGGATAATCTTGCCCATGAGGGAAGTATATCCGGATAACCTGCCTTTACCAGGCGAGTGGACACAGGCGCGTGGTGTGGGTCGGACCTCAGCGGCACGCGGCCCGGGCGAGAGTGAGCGACTGGTGGGCGGAGATTCCCGCCGTCACGCCGTCCGCGGCGGCCCACGAGGCGTTGTGTCCCGGACGGGCGGCGTCTCCCGCGGCGTAGACGCCCGGCACGGTGGTCTGCTTGTCGGCGCCGGTGCGGATGAAAGGGCCGGACGGACCTTGCTCGAACTCGCAGCCGAGCTGCTCGGCGAGCGGGCTGGCCATGCGAACATGCGGGCTGGTGAAGAGGGCGTCGAGCGGCGCGACGCGGCCGTCCGCCAGCCGGAGCCCGGTGAGCGCGGGCGCGTCGCCGAGCAGGGCGACCACCGGCGACGCCTCGACGGCGACGCCGCGCGCGCGGAGCCCGTCCATCTGCTCTCCGCTCAGCGCGAGCGCGCCGTGGGTGAAGAGAGTCACGTGGTCGCTCCAGTCCGGGAGGAGCATCGCCGTCTGCAGGGCCCGCTCGTTGGTCGCCAGCACGCCGAGCCGCCTCTCCGCCACCTCATACCCGTGGCAGTAGAAGCAGTGGAGCACGCTGACACCCCAGCGCGTCTCCATCCCCGGGATCGTCGAGAGATCGTCGCTCACGCCGGTGGCGAGAACCAGACGCGAGGCGGTGTGCGCGGCGCCGCCGGCCGTCGTGACGGCGAATTCCCCGCGGGCCCCGGCCGCATGGGTTGCCGGGTCGTCGGCCATCGTCGCGGTGCTGTAGTTGAGGAGCTGCGTCCGCGCGTTCGCCAGGATGACCGCGGGGGCGAGCCCGTCGTGTCCGAAGATGCCGTAGGCCAGCCTCGCGAACCGGTTGCGCGGCGATCCTGCGTCGAGGACCAGGACGCGCCTCCGCGCCCGCGCGAGCTGCATGGCGGCGGACAGCCCCGCGAAGCTCCCTCCGACGACGATGACTTCGTAACGCAACGTGGTGCGCCTCCCGTGATGGGGAGATCACACGACGGGGGAGATGGGGTGTCAAGGGGGAGAAGGGTCGACGATCTCGTGCGGGCACCTTCTGGCGCTCACGACACCTCGTCTCCGAGCAGGTTCAGGACGAGGCGGGTCATGAGTTCCTTCTGACGTGGTTCGCTCTCCGCGATCAGGAGCGCCAGCGCAACCATGGCGTTGTCGGCCAGGCGGAGGGTTCCGTCGCGCCGCAATAAGATTTCGTGGCGCCTCAGGTAATCCAGGAACAACAGGCTGCCGATGCGCTTGTTGCCGTCGCCGAAGGGATGATCCTTGATCACGAAGTAAAGGATGTGCGCGGCCCGGGTCTGCGCGCTCGGGTAGAGCGGGGCGCCGTCGAAGCTCTGCTCGATCGCGCCGACGATCCGGGCCAGTCCTTCGCCCATTTCCTGGCCGAAGAGCGTTCCGGCTTCCTTTCGTTTCAAGAGCTCGTCGCGCAGCGCGGCGACGGCAGCTCGGACCTCGTCGAGGGCGATCGGCACTCGGGGCGGGAGGGGCCGCGCCGGCCCTTCGGCTAGCCGCTCCTCGTCGAACTCGAGAAGCAGGCGCCAGGCCCGCGTGTACTGGCGGACCACGTCGAGGACGGCTCGCCCTTCCTCGGTCACCAGGGCGTGGGTCTTGAGCGTCCTCGCCATCAGCGCGACGGCCTGCTCGATGTCGCCCAGGCCGCGCTCGGCCAGCCGTCGCTGGTTCAGCGTGTAGCCCCGGACGAGGTGCTCCCGAAGAGTGCGCGTGGCCCAGATGCGGAACTGGGTGCCTCGCTTCGAGTTGACGCGGTAGCCGACCGAGAGGATGGCGTCGAGGTTGAAGTAGTCGATCTCTCGAACAACCTCACGGCCGGCCTCGCGCTGAACTGTTGCATTTCTTGCAACAGTTGCCGTTCGCTCCAGTTCCCGAGACCCGAAGACGTTTCGCAAGTGCCGTGAGATCACCGACTTGTCGCGGTCGAACAGGTCCGCCATCTGGTTGAGGGAGAGCCAGACGGTATCCCGATCCAGCCTGACGTCGACCCGAACCTCGCCGTCCGGGGCCTGATAGACGACGACCTCGCCGCCGGGGCGCGAGCCGGAGCTGGTCATCTGCGCCTCATTCCCTCGGTCGAACCATGGGTGTCGTCACAGGGGTCTCGAACCAGTGCTGTTTCATGATGGCGAGAACTCGAGGCGAGATCCGGGTCCCCACCCTCTCACATGGATTCGAACGCGGATTGCACGGGCGCCGACGCCTTGCCCTCCATGCCCGCCGGTTCGGCCCGAACTTCGGCCTCGGAGACATCCGGACAGATTGCCTGCGCGATGATCCGCTGCGTGACCTCGGCAAGATGTTCGCGGAGCGTCTCGTTCAACTGCTGGAACTCGGGCCAGAGCGTGTCGTTCACGAAGCTCCGGGTCACCCGTGCCATCAGAGTCGTCCTTCGCTGCCCCGGATAACGGTAGGGCTTGAGACCATACCGGCGAAGAAGCGCGACGAAGAGCGACTGCGACCAGATGTCGGACAGTGAGAACCGGTACTCGACGGGAGGCTCCGACGCCTCGAGCTGACGGAGGCGGGCGCGAATCCGTTCGAGCGCGTTGCCGGCGGCGATGCGTTCGCCGTCCGTCGAGGGTCTGGCAAAAAGAGCCTCGATCTTTCGGAGCTTCTCTACGAGTCGATCTTCTTCCTGCACGTCACCAGCCCTCTCGTGCGCCATCGCGCATCAGCCTACCACCCCGCGTTGTCGACGACGCGCGAGCATTTTCCGCGGCGGCGGAGGGAATGAGTCCTGCCGGGGGATGTGCCACAGCTCGACGAGTTCCCGCTTCAGGCGACTGGGAAGGCACTCATTGAGGAGGACTCGCATGCTGGGTCAGCGCCTCCCGAGCGAGGTCGCGAGCGGCCACCGCCTTCTCGCGAATCACCGTTGGGAAATCTTCGAGGAAATCGTCGAGGCGATCACCCGCTTCGAGGTAGTCGAGAAGCGTTTGGACAGGCACCCTGGTTCCGGAGAAGACGGGAGTGCCGCTCAGCAGGTCGATCATGGACTCGATACCTTGAAGACCCGGTTGACCCGCGCGATCTCCTGCCGGCGTCGGCGTCACGCCGCGCCAACGGTCACAGTGTATCGAAGCCCAGCTCGGTGAAGTTCATCCTGCAGCGCAAGCCGTACAAACTGAGACTCTGCATAGCCCAGAAGCGAAGCCCATCGGGCGGCCCGTTCTGGACTGACGACCTTTCGTCCGTTCTCGATGTGAGAAAGATGCTGCTTCGAGATTCCCAGCGTTTCGGCAAACTCCGCCTGCGTCTTGGCCTCACCTTGCCGGATGGACCGAAGGAGCGCGGCAAGCGTGAGCGGGCCACCACTCAACTTCTCGAGGAAGGTCATCGCGTCCGACTTGCCGCGCTTACGGCGCGGAGTGCCTCTCTCAGTAGACATGGGGTGTCACCTCTTCAACTGACACGAGTTGAGCGCCGCCGTCCTTGCGAATGTCATAGATCGCGCGCCACTGGCGGCTGAGTCGTATGGACCTTTGGCCTCGGCGTTTCCCCTTGAGGGCTTCATCGTGGAAGCCGCGCACCCGTCGGGTCGCTTCCAACCCATCCTCCTCGACGGCTTCGATCCACGCCATGAGCTTTTCTACAATGTGTCCGGGAGCCCGTCGAAGCTGCCGACGTGCCCGCTCCGCGATGACAGCGCGCCTGATCACGGTGGGATGGTAGCCCCTTCGGGGCTACAAGTCAACGCGTTCCTCCGGCGAGGCTGGCCAGCCTGCGCTGCGACCTGTTTCGACCCACGTGGTGTCTCACACCTTGAACTGCCAATTGTTCTCGTACTTCTCTGCGGAGGGCGACGGGAGACCAAGTTTTCGCTGATTCGGAAGACCGATCCGAAAGAGACGACGTGGCTGAAGCTTGTGCGCTGAGTCGGCGTCGAGCCAGTATTGATGCTCATCGCGCACGTATTGCGCCACCACCTTGCTCGGGACCATGAAGAATCGAAAAGCGTCGGGCGATGGATCGCCCCGCTTCCAGTTGATGTGAACGAAACAGTAGAACAGACTGGGCGTCTGAATTCGTTCGTGTTTCTCGTTCATCTGCCAAGCGGTGACGATTTGTCCATAGAGCCTCGACTCAGTCGGCCGATTTCGGCGTTCCAGATTCGTCTTGACCTCAACCTCATACCTGGTTCGCGTGGCGGGATGAAACACCAGGATGTCGATCTCCTTCGTGTGGCCCATGGTCAGGCTAGCGTCATACCCACGAAGAACGAGTTGAGATAGGACCGCAAACTCTCCCGCGAGCGCGACGGAGTTCGGTGGAATCAGTGCCATGTCAGGCGCTCTGGATGAAATCGGAGATACGGGAAAGCGAGATTCGAGGCGAACGCGCTCACTGGTGCCACCACGGCCAACTCCCGAAGGAAGAGTCGAAAGAATCCCGAGCACGGTAAGCAAACCCTCCCGCCTGAACAAGCGCGGAAGCAGGAACTTCAGTCCCGCGCGACGACCACCGGCGCCTCCACCGGCGCCAGAATCCGAAGCAGCTCTTCGCGGCTGAGCGCCTTGAGCCCCAACGCCGGATCCGTCTCGACGAGGTAGTCCGCCAGCCGCCGCTTCTCCCGAATGATCTGATCGATTCGTTCCTCAAGCGTGCCTTTGGTGATGAGCCGAAAGACCTGCACGCCACGCGATTGCCCGATCCGGTGCACCCGGTCCGTCGCCTGGTCCTCGCGAGCCGCGTTCCACCACCGGTCATAGTGAATGACCACCGAAGCCGCCGTCAGATCGATCCCCAACCCGCCGGCCAGGAGAGACGCGACGAACACCCGACACGTCTCATCATCCTGAAACGCACGAACCGCCGCGCCGCGCTGGCGCGTCGCCCCGCGAAGCCCCGAATGCTTCACCCCGAGAGAGTCCAGATGAGCCTCGATCATGTCGAGCATCTCGAGGTACTGGCTGAAGACGACGACCTTCTCCCCGGCCTCCAGCGCTTCACACAGGACTTCCTTGAAGACCTCGAACTTCCCCGAAGTCATGTTGCGAGCCGGCTTGCCATCGAGAACCAGCGCCGGATGATCGCAAAGCCGCTTCAAACGAGACAGGACCGCGAAGACGTGAACGAAGTCCACGGTCTTCGAAGGGTCCTTCAAAGAATCCAGAACCCCCGCCGAAGCCGCCCGAGCCAGAATCTCTGAATAGAGCACCGCCTGATGAGGCGTCAGTTCCGCGCGCCGCTCGTCCTCGATCTTCGCCGGAAGGTCCGTCAAGACCTGCGACTTGAGCCGCCGCATCTTGAAAGGCTCGATCGCCCGCTTGAGAGTCTCGAGAGCCACTCGATCCCCGGACTCGATCGGCCGGGCGAACTTCTTGCGGAAAGACTCCGCCGACCCCAGATACCCCGGAAGAGCCCAGTCGGTGATCGACCGCAGCTCCTCGATGTGGTTCTCGATCGGCGTCCCCGTCAGGACCAGCCGGTGCGACGCCTGGAGCTTCCGGGCCGCGCGAGCGGCCTTGGTCGAAGCGTTCTTGATCTGCTGCCCCTCGTCGAGGATGACGTGCTCCCAGGCGATCGGCGCGAGATGATCCATGTCGCGCGCCAGGACGCCGTAGGTCGTCACGACCAGCTTGCGGGAGGCGAGAAGCTCGCGATCGCTCTCGCGCTCGTGGCCGTGGTAGACGAGAGGATCGAGAGACGGCGCGTGCGCCTTGACCTTGGCCTCCCAGTGGTCGAGGACCGAGCGGGGGCAGACGACGAGGCTCGGCCCCGGAACAGGATCGGTCGAGTCGGCCGGTGGCTTCGCGTAGACGGCGAGAAGGAGGGCCATGACCTGGTGCGTTTTCCCGAGCCCCATCTCGTCGGCGAGGATTCCCCCCAACCGCGCCTCGCGCAGAAACCAGAGCCAGCGATAGCCATCGAGCTGGTAAGGACGAAGTTTCCCGACCATCCCCACGATCTTTGGAGCCTTGACGGGAGGGCCCTCGCGGCGGAGGAAGGCCTCGAAGCGCGCGACCGCGGGATCGGCGACGACTTCGATCTGCGGCCCCCACTCGGCGCGCTTCCTGAGGTACGCGATCTTCGAGGCGCGGATGCGGCCGTCAATCAGCTCGGCCCCTTCCGGGATCGCCGCCGCGCTCAGGTCGACGGGCTCGACGGCGGGAAGGCCGACGCCGATCGGGGCGGAGAGGACGCGAGGACGAGCCCCGCGCGTCCATGCGGCGCCGCCGCGGATCAGGATCCAGTCGTCGCCTTTTCGGAGGAGGCCGCCGGCGCGTTGCGCCTCGAGGATGTCGGCGAGGGGAAGCGCGTGATCGCCGGCGCGGTAGATCGGGTCGAGGTAGAGCCACCCTCCCGGCGCCTCGGCGACCTCGACGCGGGCGAGCGCGACGTCGTCGAAGATGCGGCTGCCGCGGACGCGGTCGGAAGGATCGAGCCCTTCGCGCCAGCCCACGTCGTGGCCGCGGGCGAGGAACTCGACGACGTCGTGCCCTTCGAGGACGCGGGGCTTGAAGTCGGGGGAGTACTGCTCCAGGAGGGCGGTCCAGAGGCCCACGCGGCGAAGGGTGTCGGGGCCGTCCTCGACCCACACCGTTCCGTCGAGGCCCTCGTGGAGATGGATCGGCTCGATGACGCGGCTGCCGCTCCGGCCGTCCCTGACGATCGCGACGGGGCTCAGGACGAGGACGCCGTCCTTCGCGTAGTCGGCGTGGAGGCGCATGCGCACCGGGGAGTAGTAGACGCGCAGCGCGTCGGCGCTCTCGCTCCAGCTCACGCGCTCGAGGGAGTCGAGCTCGCGGAGGGCGGCGCCGACGTCGCCCGGCGGGATCGTGAGGGTGACGGCGGGCTCGGCGGCGGAGGCCGTGGCCTCGGGGGCCACCCTGCGGTGCTTCCGTCGCTTCGTGAGAGCGCTCTCGTCCTTCAGGAATGAGATGACGAGGCCGTGCGTGTGGCCGCCGCGATCGACGGCGACGCGGATCGGGACGCCGCGCGGGAGCAGGGCGGCGAGCATGTCGGCGGGGTCGTGACGCACCTCCGCCTCGCGCGGGGCGTTCGGGCGCCAGGCGCGGCGCGCCCGAGGGATCTCGGGGAGGCTGCCCGTGTGGGAGGAGGCTTCGATCTCGTTGTCGCGCACGAGGCGGATGAGGGAGCGCAGCGAGTGGATCGCCTCGGGAGAGGGGGAGGGAGCCGTCTCCTCCACGAGGGGCGGGGCCCCCGAGCCGCCGTCGCGGCGCGACATCCAGGCGAGGAGGGCGGCGACGATGTGCTTGCACGTCTCGCCGTTGTCGGTCGCCTGCGGGCAGGTGCACGACGTGACGAGGCCCCGCGAGCCCTCGCGGATGAGGACGCGGCACCTCACGCCGTGACGCTCGGCGACGAGGGCCTCGATCTGCCCGTGCTTCTCGACGAGGTCGCTGAGGAGCCCCCAGCGGACGCACTCCCGGCCCCGCGCGACGATGCGCGCGTCGGCGAGGGAGCCGAGATCTTCGGGGCGGAGGGAGAGGAGTCTGTTCATCGGGCGATCCAGCACCGTAGCACCTCGATCGATGAGGATCCAAGCGGGGTGCGCTGCTATCCTGAGCACGGAGATCCGCCTTCATGTCGCGAACGCTGTGGCCGTACGGCGAGGCCGAGAGAATCCTTACCGTCTTCCCGGACGCCGCGCCGATCCGCCTCGAGACGGGGTACGGCCCATCGGGAGCGCCGCACATCGGCACCTTCGCCGAGGTGGCGCGCACGACGTGGGTGGCGATGGCGCTCAGCGACGTGCGCGCGGGAGGGACGGCCCCGGGGGCGGCCACCGACAAAGGCTGGGAGATCGTCGTCTTCTCCGACGACATGGACGGCCTCCGCAAGGTCCCGCTGAACATGCCGGCGACGCTGGCGGCGCACCTCGGCAAGCCCCTCTGCGACATCCCGGACCCGTTCGGCTGCCACCCCTCGTACGCGCACCACAACAACGCGCTTCTCTGCGAGATGCTGGATCGCTACGGCTTCCGCTACACCTTCAAGGCCTCGCACGATCAGTACCGCAGCGGCGTCTTCGACGGGGGGCTCCGTCTCATCCTCGAGAAGGTGGAGGAGGTCCGCGGGGTCATCCTCCCGACCCTCCACGAGTCGAAGCGCGCCGAGTGGTCGCCCTTCTTCCCGATCTGCGAGGCGTGCGGGCGCATCTACTCGACGCGCGTCATCGGCTACCACGCCGATCGCGGCACGATCGACTACGCCTGCGACGTGGCGACCGGCGATCGCCCGGGATGCGGTCGCGCGGCCGAGATGCCCGTGACGGGAGGGCGCGTGAAGGTCGGCTGGAAGGTCGACTGGGCGCTCCGGTGGTTCACCCTCGGCGTCCACTACGAGATGTACGGGAAGGACCTCATCGAGTCGGCCGATCTGTCGAAGAAGATCGTGAGGATCCTCGGCGGAACGCCGCCCGTGGACTCCTTCTACGAGATGTTCCTCGACGAGACGGGGAGCAAGATCAGCAAGTCGGTGGGGAAGGGGCTCACCGTCGACACGTGGCTCACGTACGCGCCGCGCGAGTCGATGCTCCTCTTCCTGATCAAGAACCCCCGCAAGGCGAAGAAGCTCTCGTGGGATGTCGTCGCGCGCACGGTGGACGAGTACCTCGACCTGATCGGAAAGCACTACGCCGAGGGGAAGCCCGACCCCTTCCGTGACGAGCTGGAGTTCGTGTGGCCCGATCTCCCGGCGGCGAGCCCGTACGAGTACCCGGTCTCGTACACTCTCCTCTTCACC
Source organism: Acidobacteriota bacterium (assembly GCA_016195325.1). NCBI lineage: Bacteria > Pseudomonadati > Acidobacteriota > Acidobacteriota bacterium. The sequence continues at coordinate 27,866 of JACPZX010000019.1, read as the reverse complement.
GTGATGGCGAACGTCGGCATCGCCGACGCGGCGATGATCGCGGGGCGCGTGCGGAACTACCGCGGCTCGATCCCGGGGAGCGACGCCTTCCTCGAGCAGCTCGTCGCGCACGCGGCCGCGTACTATCGCGATCACGTCGAGCCCAACAAGCGGCCGGCCGAGGTTCCGGCCGATCACGTCGATCTCGTGAGGAAGTACGCCGACTTCCTCGACCTCGAGAAGACGCCGGAGGAGATCCACCACCAGGCGTTCGCGATCCCGAGGGAGGCGGGGCTCGAGCCGGGGCCCTTCTTCCGCACGCTCTACCGCGTGCTCTGCGGGCAGGATCAGGGGCCGCGCATCGGCCCGTTCGTGAAGATGATCGGCCAGCCGCGCGTGGCGGCGCGGCTCCGCGAGGCGGCCTCTACTCGCTCTTCACTTCAAAGCGCCTGAGGTCCTTGATCTCGGATTTCAGGTATTCCCGGAGTCGCGCGATCAGCTTCGATTCCATCTGACGCACCGCCTCGCGCGTGGTCCCGTAGTGATCGCCGATCTCCTGGAGCGTCGCGGGCTCCTCGGCCACGAGGCGCGTCTCGAGGATGTAGCGCTCCTTGTCCTTCAGCGTCTTCGCGAACTCGGCGATCTTCTCCTTGAGGATCGCCTGCATCTCGGCCCGCGCCACCTGCTCGTCGGGGGCGTCGCCCCCCGCCGCCATCGTCTCCCAGACGAAGCGGTCGTCGTCGCTTCCGGGGCGGCCGACGGGGGCGTCGATCGAGACGTCGCGCCCCTTCAGCGCCTGGCTCACCTCGATGACGTCCTGCTCGTCGGCGTCGAGATTCCGCGCGAGGAGCTTCGTTCCCGCGGTGATGCCGAGGCTTCGAAGGCGCTCCTGCTCGCGCTTGAGGTTGTAGAAGAGCTTCCGGCGGGCGTTCGTCGTGCCGACGCGCACGAGGCTCCAGTGATCGAGGAGGTACTTGAGCAGGTACGCGCGGATCCAGTAGCCGGCGTACGCGGAGAAGGGGACGCCGCGGTACGGGTCGTACTTCTTGATCCCCTGGAGGAGGCCGATGTTCCCCTCCTGGATCAGGTCGAGCATGTTGAGGTACGAGCGGCGGTAGTCCATGGCGATCTGGACGACGAGCCTGAGGTTCCCCGTCGCGAGGCGGGCGGCCGCGTCGCGATCGCCCCCCTCGCGCACGCGGACGGCGAGGGCGTGCTCCTCCTCGCGCGTGAGGCGGGGGAAGCCGCGAATCTCGGCGAGATACCGCCTCAGGGGATCGGCGGGGAGGGGGGCCTCCTCGGGGATCGCGGGAAGGCCGGGCGGCGCGGCGGCGCTCGCGAGGACGGGGAGGTCTTCCTTCTTCGCTCGTTTCTTGGGCATGAGGTTGACGCGAGACGGTCCGGGCCTATTCTAACACTCGACACTCGCGCCGCTTTTGACTCCCGAGGCCGTTCATGCATAATGGCGCCCGGTCGACGATTCATCAGGACTCATCGGAGGTGCGACGTGGCCGGGAAGCGCAAGGCCGAGCTCATCATCTCGAAGAGCCGCACGAAGGACGCGGTTCGAAAGTGCAACGTCTCGGGTGATTTCTACGGGGCGCTCGACAAGAAGGTGCGCGAGATTCTCGCCGGTGCGGAAGCGCGGGCCCTCGCGAACAAGAGGAAGACGCTCAGGCCCCAGGATCTCTGACAGCTCCCGTCCCGCCCCCTCTCCGGGAGGCGGGAACGATTTTCCGAAGCCCCGCCGCAATGCGCGCGGGGCTTTGTCTTTTACACGAGTCATCGACGCTCGGACAAGGAGAGACAGCGATGTGGGATAAGAAGGAAAACGAGAAGGACTTCAAGCCGTCGGGCCCCGCCGCGCCACGGGTCGAGACACCGTCCTACGTCCCCATGGGCGTTCCCCCGTTGTCGGCGTCCTCGTCGAACGCCAAGGGGCGCGCGGCGAACATCGGCACGTCGCTCTTCATCAAGGGTGAGGTGTCGGGGAGCGAGGATCTCACGGTCGAGGGGCGCGTCGAGGGGCGCATCGACCTCAAGGACCACAACATCACCATCGCCGCGAGCGGCCGCGTCAACGCCGAGATCCACGCCAAGAGCGTCATCGTCGTCGGCGAGGTGAATGGGAACATCAACGCGGACGACAAGGTCGAGATCGCCGACACCGGGCGACTCACCGGCGACATCCACGCGCCGCGCGTCGCCATCTCGGACGGCGCCCAGTTCCGCGGGAGCGTCGACATGGTCAGGGACCGGAGCGCCGCGCAGTCGGTCGCGGGCATCAAGGAGCGCGTGCAGGCCCAGGTCCAGACTCACGCGCAATCGCAGACCCAGACGCAGGCGGCGTCCCAGGGGAAGGCGGCCGCGGCGCAGATCTAGCGCCGCCACCCCTCGAGAATCTCAGGTGAGCTCGATGTTCCGACGTGACGCGAATGCCGGGGCGCAGGCGACGGAGACGGCGAAAGCTCCGCCGCCGGCCGTCGCCTGCCCCCTGCTGCGCCCGTTCCTCAAGCGCGTGGAGAAGCTCCAGCCCTCACCCTCCCTCCTTCTCTTCGGGGAGATGTGCGGCGCCAACGTCTCGTTCCTGGGCGCGAGGGGGCTGCGCGTCTCGGTCGAGGGATCGCCGGTCGAGCCGCGCGCGTACGACGCGAGCTTCTCGGGGGCGATCCTCTGGGACCATCTCTCGCGAGTTCGACCGGAGCAGGCCGCCTCCTGGATCGCGCGCCTGGTGGAGGCGCTCGTCCCCGGAGGCGCCGTCCTCGCCTTCTTTCCCCCGGTGAACGCGTTGGGTCTCGCGACGCGTTCGCGCTACCGGATCGCCTCCGACGAGCTGGTGACGCGCGAGCCGGTGGGAGAGCGGGGGCCGGTCGCGGGCTCCTACCAGAATCGGGAGATCATCCGCCTCTTCGGGGCCTTCAACCTCGAGCTCCTCCACACCCATCGCTCCGGCGATCGGGAAGCCCTCTTTTTCAAGGCCTGACCCTTCTCCGATCGGACACCGCGCTTTCCCCTCCGGGGTGGTTTTTCTCCCGCGACTGTCCCCGGCGGGTCACATCTTCCCCCGAAACCGGACCCTCTCCGGGAACATCCGAGGGGGGAGTCCGGCCGTATCTCAGGGCCAGGGGCTTCCGAATCAACCGCTTCGGTCGCGTCGGTTGCGCCTGTCCCGTTCGTCGGCTTCGTGGCTTGGCGATTGCAATGCCCGATGGCGTGATGAAAGCGATGGACACTCGGACGATCCACGGGAGAGGAAACGTCATGGCCAGCGGACAGCCCAGCGTTGCTGAAACGATGGTGGCTCAGCCCGTCCCGCCGATGCCGACCCGCCCGAAAGCTCTCATCTGCAAGACCGGGCCCGCGGAGGCACTCGACGCCTGCATGATGAAGATCGGGCGCGAGGTCGATCTCGAGGCTCTCGACACGCTCGCCGAGGGAATGGAACGGTGCCTCCGGGGCGGCGTCGACATCCTGTTCGTCAACCTGTTCTCGTTCACGGCCCGCGAGCTCACGGCGATCGCGGCCTTCAGATCGCTGCGACCTCTGCAGCCGGTCGTCGCCGTCGCCGGCCCGGAGATGCGGAACGCCTTCGTCGGCTCGAGCCTCTTCGACGACGTGCGCATCGTCCCCACGGCCTCCGAAGGATTCATCCACCCCCAGGCCTGACTCCAGGGCCTCATCCCGCCACCCATCCCCGAAATCAACCCACCGGCCCCGAAGGAGAAGGGGCCTTCCTCCTTTTTCAGGGGGCTGTGCCGGTTCCGCCCTTCGCGCGATCGAGCATCGCCTGGAACATCCGGACGCGATCGGGATCCTCCTCGAGATCGATGAGCCGCCCGAGGAGCGGCGCCGCCGCGTCGGCCCGGTCGAGGTGCTCGAGGGTCTCGACGGAGCGCGTGAGGCCGGTGAGATCGTCGGGGTGACGCTTCAGGAGCTGTGACCAGACGCCGAGCGCATCCTCCCATCGCTTCCCGCCCATCAGGAAGTCGCCCAGCCGGCGGTATCCCGCCGCATCGGCAGGGCTCCACTCGAGGACGGCGCGCAGATGGCTCTCGACGGCGTCGCCGTCCCCCCGGCGCGAGGCGGCGTCCGCCTGGTCGCGCTCCCACGACGCGACCGCCGCGGCCGTGTCGACGGCGAGCTTCAGGTGCTCGAGCGCCGCCTGCTTTCTCCCGAGCGTCAGCTCCGCGCGGCCGAGGTCGAGCGCGGCGTCGACGCTCATCCGCGCCGGCTTCGTCAGCTCGGGCCACTCGTCGAAGTAGCGCCCGATCTCGCGCGCGGCGCACGCGGGGTCGGAGAGAGCGAGGCAGCTCCTCCCCCACAGCATGTGCACGAAGGGGGCGGTCGCCGGGGACGGGCCGATCCGTTCGGCCGCCTTCAGCTCGTCGATGGCGTCGGCGTGGCGACCCGTGGCGCGCAGGGCGCGGGCCAGCGCGACGCGCGCGTCGGCGGAGTCCGGCTCCGCCGCCACGGTCGCCGCGAGGAGCCACGCCGCCTCGCCGGCCCCGGTGTCCCCGTCCGCGAGATCGAGGCCGAGGCTCGCCGCGGCTTCGACGCAGCCGGGATTCCGCGCGAGCGCCTTCTTCCACGCCTCGCGGGCCTCGGCGCGCTTCCCCGCGCGCAGGTCGATGTCGCCGCGGATGGCCGACCCCTCCGCGAGCGCGGCCTCGGAGATGCGGGGTGAGTTGGCGCGCACGAGCGCATCGAGCGCGCGATCGTCGAGGCCGGCGCGTGAGAGCGCCGCCGCGAAGTCGATCGGGAACCGCGCAGCGGCCTCGGGGGAGAGGCCGGCGACATCGACCCGGTCGAGCGGGGAGGAGGGGGCCTTGAGCAGCAGCTCGTCGTTCTGGAAGTGCGTCTCGTCGTAGAGGTTCTTCAGGGCCGCGAACTCGATGAGGGCGTTGTCGTCTGTGTTGAGCGGCCCGACCCCGGCGAACGCCGTCATCGCGCGGCCGCCGACGCGGAAGCGCGTGAGGAGCGTCTCAGGGTCCGCGATCTGGAGCCGCGAGAGATCCGCGGCGACCGAGGGGATGGCCATGCGCTCGGCCATCCGGGCCACGTCGAAGCGGATGCGCTTCGGGCTCGCCATCACGAGCGTGTCGCCGGGGGAGCCCTTGACCACGACGACGTCCTCGAAGACCGAGCCGAGCGTCCGCAGCAGGGCGCGGTACGCGTCCGGGTCGAGGCCGTAGAGCTGCACCCACTGGCAGAGGATGCCGTCCGGGGCGAGGCGCGATCGCACGATCTCGAAGAACTCGCGCGTGAAGAGGCGCGAGGGGCCGCTCAGCCACGGGTTCGACGGCTCCGAGACGATGACGTCGTACGTCGTGTCGTCGACCAGCAGCGCGTGCCGCGCGTCGTTGATCTCGAGCGAGAGGCGCGGGTCCCCGTACGGGTCGTGGTTGAACTCCCGGAAGAAGTGCGAGGCCTCGATCACGGCGGGCTCGATCTCGACGGCGCGGAGCGTCTGCAGCGAGGGGAGGGTCAGCATCGAGCCGGCGGTCGCGCCGCTTCCCCATCCGATGACGAGCGCGCGCCGGGGATCGCGCGCCGCGAGGAGAGGGAACTGCCCGAGGAGGACCTGCGTCTCGATGTCGCCGATCGACGAGGCGTCCACCTTCCCGTTCACCGTGAGCACCAGCCAGACGTGGCCTCCCTTGGTGAGCGGGCGCTTCTCCACCGTCACGGTGGTCGTCGGCCCGTCCCTGTAGAAGAGCTGGCGGTGTGCGTCGTGGTAGGCGAAGAAGGAGGCGCGCGTGGGGAACTGCGGCGCGTAACGGGGGGCGTACTGGAAGACGCCGCTCGTCATGACGACAGGGTTCCATTCGGACGCCCCCCCGGGGATCGCGGGAAGCATCACCACCACGAGCCCGGCCAGGAACAGGCTTCGGCGCCGGCTCTCGGACGGCGCGACGGAGAGGAGGAAGGCGCCCACGGTCAGATTGACGACCGCGCCGGCGACGATCGTCAGCCTCAGCCCCACGACGGGGACCAGGAAGAACCCGGCGGCGAGCGAGCCGACGATGGCGCCGAGGGTGTTGACCGCGTAGAGGGTGCCCACGGGCCGCGCCGCCCCGACGCCGCCCATCCGCCAGCAGCGCACGCCGAGGGGGAAGGTGGCGCCGAGCATGAACGTCGGCGCGAACATCACGAGGGCCGCCAGCACGAACCGTCCGATCTGGAAGAGGGCCGGCTGGCTCCGCGTCGCGCGGAAGAGCGCCAGGAACGCGTACGGCAGCTCGGGGAAGACGAAGGTGCCGAGGTAGACGGCGAGCCCGACGACGAGCTCGACGAAGGCGAAGACAGCGAGCGGGTTGCGGATGCGCCCCAGGAATCGCGTCGCGACGGCGCTCCCCGCGGCGAGCCCGATGAGAAACGTCGTCAGCATCGTCGTGAAGGCGTGGTTCGACGAGCCGAGGACGAGGGAGAGGGTGCGGGTCCACGCGACCTCGAGGATGAGGGCGCCGGCACCGGAGAGGGCGAGCGCCGCCGAGGGTGTTGACGGCGTAGAGCGTCGAGGCCCCCTGCCCGGCGATCCCCCCCCGCTTCTCCGAGGAGGCGGCCAGGACCGGGAGCGTCGCCCCCATCAGCGTCGTCGCCGGCAGGAGAAAGGCCGACGCGAGGAGGAATCGCACGAGCGTCAGCCCCGGGAGCGAGAGATGGACCAGCGGGTAGATCGCGCGGTACGCCGCGTTGAGCGCCGGCATCAGGACGAGGACCGCGAGCGACACGAGCGCGATCCCCGCCTCGAGCCCGGCGTAGGCTCGGAGGGGGCGCGCGAGGCGATCGCCGAGGCGCGACGCCGCCCAGGATCCGAGCGCGAGGCCTCCCATGAAGGCGGCGAGAACGGTGGCGACCCCCTGCGTCGTCGAGCCGAAGACGAGCGTCAGCTCGCGGCTCCACACCACCTGGTAGACCAGCCCGCTCGCCCCGGAGACGAGGAAGACGGCGAGAAGAAGCCATCCCCCGCCTCGCAGCACGGAAGGGGTCGCCGCCCGGGAGTCGCCCGCGGGGGCGGAGGGCGTCGCTGCGATCCCGTCGGCCACGATGGGCATGGCGGCATTGTATGAACGCGACGCCCGATTGGATAGCGGACTTCCGGCGCGCTGTTATGATGACGTGACCGAGGTGAGACGATGCTCTTCCCTGTCCGCGCGCGCACGCCCGAGATCATGGACGGCACCGCCTTCACGGCGGCCGAGCTCGACCACAACCTCGCCGATCTCGGCCGCTACAGCCGCCTGACCGGCGGCGCGAGGGTCGTCGTCTCCCGGCTGGCCGATCTCGCGCGCGATCTCCCGAGCGGAGGCGAGCTTCGCGTCCTCGACGTCGGGGCCGGCGGCGGCGACATCGCGCACCAGGTCTCGGCGTGGGCGAGACGCCGCGGCCTCGTGCCGCGGATCGTCGCCTCGGACATCGACTCGCGCATGCTGACCCTCGCCTCGGCGCGGCGCCGCGCGGGCCGGGACGTCGCCCTGTGCCAGAGCGACGGCCGGCGGCTGCCGCACGCCGACGGCGCCTTCGCCCTCGCGTACTCCTCGCTCGTCCTCCACCACCTCGACGACGCGGGGGTCGCCTCCGTGCTCGACGAGATGCGCCGCGTCACGCGGCTCGGGTTCGTCGTCGCCGACCTGAGGCGCTCCGCTCTCGCCTACTCCGCGGTCTGGGCGCTCACCCGCCTCACGACCCGCAACCGGCTCACGCTCCACGACGGACCGCTGTCGGTGCGTCGCGCGCTGACCCCCGGCGAGATGCGCGCCGCCGCCGTGGCGCTTCCGGGGGAGGGGCTCAGCGTGCGCCGGCAGGGGTCGGCCCGGCTCGTCGTCACGTACCGCCACTCGAACGGACGGGAGGCGTCCTGAGCGGCGCCGCGCGGCTCGAGTGCGACGCGCTGGTCGTGGGCGCCGGCCCGGCGGGGGTCATGGCTGCGGCCAGCCTCGCGCGCGATGGATTCCGCGTCGTCGTGCTCGAAAAAGGAGTCCTCCCCCGCCACAAGATCTGCGGCGATTTCGTCACGCCGGGCTCGGTGCGCCTCCTGCGCGACGCCGGCCTGGTCGACTCCCTCCTGGCCGCGCGGGCGGCCCCCCTTCGCGGGATGCGCCTCTCGGTCGACGCGACCCGCGTTCCGCTGCCGTTCCCCCCCGGTGAGATCGGCTGGGCGCTCGGCCGCCGCGATCTCGACGTCGGCCTCGCGCGCGCCGCGCGGGCGGCCGGGGCGTGCGTCATCGAGGGGGTGCGCGTCGAGGCGATCGAGGAGGCCGGCGGCCGGGTCGTCGCGCGCGCGAGCGGGAAGGAGACGGGGCCGCTCGTCGTCCACGCGGAGGTCGCGGTCGACGCGGGTGGGCGGCACGCGCTCACACCGGCGCGGCGCGGGTGGGGAGGCCCCTCGCGCTGGCCGGTCCGGTACGCCGTGGCCGCGTGGTTCGAGGGTGTGACGGATCTCTCGGACGCGGGGGAGATGCACGTGCTCGGCGGCGGCTCGCTCGGGTACGTGGGCGTCTCGCCGATCGGCCCCGGGGTTGCCGGGGCGGCGGCGGTCGTGAGCTTGCGCCTCTTTCGCGACGGCGCGCGGGATCCGGGCGCCCTTCTGCGCCGTCTGATCGATTCGAGCGACGAGCTGCGCCGCCGCTTCGCGGGGGCGCGGCGGGTGACCGGGGTGCGCGGCGCGGGCCCTCTCGCCCGTGGCACGTCGAGATTCGGCGCGGGCCGCCTCCTCATCGCCGGAGACGCCGCGGCCTTCGTCGATCCCTTCACGGGCGAGGGGATCCACGCCGCGCTCGCCGGCGGGGCGATGGCCGCGCGCGCGGCGAGCCTCATCCTTCGCGCCGCGGCGCCGGCGGAAGAGGCGCTCCGCGAGTACGAGCGCGCGCTCCGATCGGCGCTCCGCCCGCGCCACGCGATCTCGCGGGCCCTCCAGGCGCTCCTCGCGGCCCCTCCCGTCGCGCGGCGCGTGGCCTCGGCCCTCGCCCGGCGCGAGGACCTCGCCGCGACGCTCATCGCCGTGACGTCGGGGTGCCGCGATCCCCGGAAGCTCCTCGCCCCGGACTTCATGCGCCCTCTCGTCATCGAGACCCTGCGATGACCGCGGAGACCCTGCGATGAACGCGGAGACCCTGCGATGAACGCGGAGACCCTGCGATGACTGCCGGGACCCTGCGATGACCGCGGAGACTTTGCGATGACCGCCGTCGCTCCGGGGGCGACGGCGTCGTCGCGGCGCCGCGCCGTGATCACCGGCATGGGGATGGTGACGCCCGCGGGGGAGGGGAGAGAGGCCTTCGCGCGGGCCCTCTTCGCCGGCGTGAGCTGCACCGGCCCGATCACCCTCTTTCCGGCGGGCGATCTCGTGTCGCGCGTTGCGGGGGAGGTGCGCGGCTTCGATCCGGCGCCGCACATGGCGGCCGGCGACGAGCGGCGCGTGTCGCGCGCGAGCCCCATGGGGGTGGCGGCCGCCCGCGAGGCGCTGGCCCACGCGGGCATCTCCCTCGACGCGGCGTCGCGGCGCGGGCTCGGCATCGTCATCGGATCGGGGGCGGGTGGGATCGAGTTCGGCGAGAGGCAGTACCGCCATTACTTCGGCGGGGAGTCGCGCCTCATCAATCCTTACGCCATCTCGACGTCGTTCGTCGGGAGCCTCAGCAGCGACATCTCGATTGCGCTCGGCATCACCGGCTTCAGCCACGTCCTGTCCACCGGGTGCACGTCGTCCACCGACGCCATCGGCTACGCCGCGCAGTCGATCCGCGCCGGTGTGGCCGACGTGATCCTCACCGGCGGGGTCGAGTCGTGCATCACCCCCGCGCTGATGGCGGGCTTCTGCCGCATGAAGGTCGTCTCGACCGCTTTCAACGAGACGCCGGAGCGGGCCTCGCGCCCCTTCGATCGCGATCGCGACGGCTTCGTCATCGGCGAGGGGGCGTGGATCTTCGTCCTCGAGGAACGCGAGCACGCCCTCGCGCGCGGCGCGATGCCCCTCGCCGAGGTCGCGGGATGGGGGGCGACGTGCGACGCCTACCACCGAGTGTCGCTCGACCCGCTGGGCGAGGAGCCGGCGCGCGCCATCGAGATCGCGCTCGCCGACGCGGGGTGCCCGCCCGAGGCGGTCGGGTACGTGAACCTTCACGGCACCGCGACCCGGCAGAACGACGTCGTCGAGGCGCGCGTGATCCGGAGGGCCTTCAGCCGGCGCGCGGCCCCTCCCCCGTGCAGCGCGACGAAGTCCGTCTTCGGGCACCCCCAGGGGGCGAGCGGCTCGCTGGGGGTCGCGGCGTCGACCCTCGCGCTCGTCGAGGGGAATCTGCCGCCGACGGTCAACCTCGATCACCCGGACCCGGAGTGCGAGCTGGATCACGTGGCGGGCTCGCCGCGGGCCTCTTCGATAGAATGGGCGGTGTGCAACTGCATCGGCTTCGGGTCGAAGAACTCCGTGCTCGTGCTGCGGCGCGGGTGACAGCCCTCCTTCTCGCCGCGGCCCTCGCCCTCTGCGCGACGCCGCCGGCGAGCGCCGCGGTCGACCCCGCGCCGCCCCCGCCCGCCGCCCCCCCCGCCCTCTGGATCGCGGAGAGCGCGCCGAGCCACGTGCAGTTCGTCCTCCACACCTTCTGGCACGACGTGACCGGGACGACGCGCGCCGTCACGGGAGGGCTGAGGTCCGCGTCGGGGGATCCGCGGGCGGACGGCGCCGTCGCCCTCTCCGTCGACGCGGCGACGATCGTGACCGGAATCGGCCGGCGGGATCGCAAGATGCGCGAGGAGCACCTCGAGGTCGCGAAGTACCCGACCCTCGAGTTCCGATCGATCGGCCCGCCGCGCCGGGCGGGCGACCCCGCGGCGGACGGCGGAGCGCGCCTCTCGGTGGACGGCGATCTGACGATCCACGGGGTGACGCATCGCGTCGCGGTCGACGTCCTCTCGCGCTCCGCGGGGCCCGCGTGGATCATGTCGGGGTCGGTGGCGATCAAGCTCAGCGAGTTCGGCGTCCCGGATCCGAGCGTCGCGCTCAACCACGCGCAGGACGGCGTCGATCTCTCGTTCGAGATCCATTTCCGGAAGGAGGGAGGACCATGACGCGAGCCGCATGGCTTGCGCTCGTCGCCGCCGTCGCGGGACTCGGCCTCGCGGCGCCGGCGCGCGCGGCGACGTGCACGAAGGAGCTGCGGCCGCCGGAGTTCGCGGGGAGCGCTCCCTTCTCCATGACCTGCGGGACCGTCGAGGTGACGCTGCGGCCGATCGAGTCCGAGATGTTCTACCACCGCTGGCTCGTCAACCTCGACGTGCGGTCGATCGGGACGGACGGGGAGGCGAGGGTCAACCTCGCGGCCTTCGATGCGCTGGGGGATCTCATCGGCGCGCACGGCGTGGCGGCCCGCGACCTTCACGTGCGACCTCGCTCGATGGTCTTCCGGATGGAGGCGATGTACAGATCCACGGCCGACACGGCGAAGGTGCTGATGAGCGTGAGCCTGCCGGAGAAAAAGTCGCGCTGACCTCGGGCCGTCCGGAAAACCCTGACGCGAGTCCGCCCGGCGCTGACGCGCGCCCGATCGGGACGCGCCACGCCCTCCTGGCGATCTCGTGGAGCCCCCTGCCCTGCAACAGGATCCGCGCGCACCGGCATTCCGCAACGCGGCCGGACGCGTGGCACGCCCCCTGCTTGGTCGGGGGAGGCACGGCCGACGGGAGTCCGTGAAGCGGAGGTGGTGTCACGCAGACAGCGGCGCTCGGTCGCGCGCCGGGCGACCGGAACCGACCCCCCTGTCGATTTGTTCAGGGCCGCGAGCCGCCGCCCCTCGGGTCCCGCGCCGCAGGTCGACCGGGAAAACCCGGCCGTGGGTGGGGCTTTTCGCCCGTCACGGTGAAACATCCGGCCGGCCGGTGGCATCGTAGACGCTGGGGACGGCCGGCTCCGGGCGGCTGGCTCTGGCCAACCCGTGTCGATTCCGCTAGGCTGTCCAGTTTGTTTGGAGCTTTACCCGCGCTCAAGGCGATTGCGAATGGTCGCGACCCCGCGGCGCGGTCATGACGAACCGGGAGCCTCGCTCGCGCAGAGTCGGCTCCCATGACGCTGGAGGCAAAGAATGAACGGCAAGAAGATCACGGGACTGCTCGTCGCGACGGCGGCTGTGGGTTTCCTCTCCTCGGGCTTCGTCCTCGCGGCCGAGGGCAAGGACGCGAAAGACGCGAAGACGGTCAAGTGTGCGGGCGTGAACTCCTGCGCCGGCAAGGGAGAGTGCTCCGCCGCCGACGGCAGCCACGAGTGCTCCGGGAAGAACTCGTGCAAGGGCAAGGGCTGGGTCAAGGTCGGCAGCGAGAAGGAGTGCAAGGATCAGAAGGGCACCGTCGTCCCCGACAAGAAGAAGGCGTAATCGACGCAACCGGTTCGTGAGTTCAGGGGCCCCGGCGCTGCTCACGGCGCCGGGGCCTCGAGTTTTTGGGGGCCAGGTGACAGGTTGAGCGATCGTCCCTCTCTCGGTCACGGCGTCGGGTTGAGGCGCGATCACTTCGAGCGCGTCCTTCAGGCCCCCACCCGCGTCGGCTGGTTCGAGGTCATCTCCGAGAACTTCATGGTGCGCGGCGGCAGGCCGCTCGACGTCCTCACCCGCGTCCGCCGCGACTACCCCGTCGTGCTGCACGGCGTGAGCCTCTCGATCGGCACCACCGACCCCCTCGACGACGCGTACCTGGCGCGCCTCAAGGACCTCGCGGCGCGCGTCGAGCCGGCCTGGGTCTCGGACCATCTCTGCTGGACCGGCGTCGGCGGCCGCAACGCCCACGATCTCCTCCCGCTCCCGTACACCGAGGAATCGCTCGATCACGTCGCCTCGCGCGTGGCGCGCGTGCAGGAGGCGCTGGGGCGGCGGATCGCCCTCGAGAACGTCTCGTCGTACCTGACCTACACCGCCTCCGACATGACGGAGTGGGACTTCCTCCGCGAGGTCGCCGAGAGGTCCGACTGCGGCATCCTCCTCGACGTGAACAACATCTTCGTCAGTTCAGTGAACCACCGGTTCGATCCCGTCGAGTACGTGGAGGCGATCCCGGTCGAGCGCGTCTGGCAGTTCCACCTCGCGGGCCACTCGGATCACGGCACGCACCTTCTCGACACCCACGATCACCCCGTCCGCGACGAGGTCTGGGATCTCTACCGCCATGCGGTGAGGAGATTCGGCGCGATCCCGGCGCTGGTCGAGTGGGACGGGAACATCCCCGAATGGGACCGCCTCGAGGCCGAGAGCCTGAGGGCGAAGGAGATCGAGGCCGATGTCCTCCGCGCCTGATCTCGATCGCGTCGAGCGCCTCGTGTGGGACCTGATCTCCGCGCCGACCGGCGTCGGCCCGGGGGCCGCGGATCTCGTCGCGGCGGGAACGCTTTCGAGCGCGGATCTCTCGTCGCTGGTCCGCCCCGACGATCGGCTCGACGCGACGGAGCGTCTCGACATCTACGCCGACATGTACTTCTACCGGCTGCGCGACGCCCTCGCCGAGGACTTCCCCAAGCTCCGCGCGGTGATCGGCGGCGCGCGCTTCCACAACCTCGCCACCGACTACCTCCTCGCGCACCCAAGCGGACACTGGTCTTTGCGCTATCTCGGCGAGGCGCTCCCCGCGTACCTCGAACGCCACGCTTCCCGCGGGGAGTTCCCCTTCCTCGCCGATCTCGCGCGCCTCGAGTGGGCCCGCGTGGACGTCTTCGACGAGGCCGACGCGCCCCCTCTCACCCGCGGCGATCTCACACGCCTCCCGCCCGAGGCGGTCGCGGATCTGGGCCTGCGCGTCGTCCCCGCCTTCAGGCTCCTGGACCTCGCCTGGAGCGTCGCGCCGCTCTGGCGCCGCGTCGAGGACCTCGCGGCGGAGCCCGAGCGGCACGGGACGCACTCGGCGTCGGTCGAGACGTGCGAGGTCCACGACGCCGAGCCCCTCGAGATCGAGCCACCGGCCGCCGCCGCGTCGTCGATCCGCGTCTACCGGAAGGGATTCGCCGTCCACCACCGCACCGTCCGCGAGGACGAGCGGCGGTGCCTGATCGAGATGGCCGCGGGGGGGGCGTCGCTCCCGCGAGTCGGCGAACTCGTCTTCGACGACCTCTCACGGGACGAAGGCCCCACCGTCGGGGAGGAGCCCGAGACGGCGGCGGCGCGGCGCGTCGCCCAGCTCGTCGAGTCGTGGCTCGAGGACGGGATCCTCAGCGCGTCGGGGGCGGCTTCTCCACGAGCGTGAAGGTCGCGAAGAGATCCGCATCCCAGCCGAGGGCGTGCGCCATGGCGCGGGCCGCCGGACCGTCGTCGGCGTCGAAGGCGACCACCCGGAACCCCGCGCGCTCCCACATCTCCCGCGCGAAGGGGGATCGCCCGTCGGCCCACGGGATGTAGGGCTTGTCGGGGGGAGCCGGCGCCGGGCAGAGGTTGTAGATGAGGACGCGCCCGCTGGGCCTGAGCGCCGCGTGGAGCGTCCCCACGAACGTCTCGTCGTCGACGCCGAGATGGACCAGGAGCCTCTCGTCGGCGGGGCGCTCCGGGTGGATGTAACCCTTCTTGAGGACGTTCTTCGAGACGATGAGATCGAATCCCTCCCCGACTTCCTTTTTCACCTGCTCCGTCGCCGGGTACTGCCCGTCGACGAGGCGCAGGCTTCCCGTGACACCCCCCTTCCCCTCGACCTTCCCCTGATCTCCCCCCGCGGCGTAGAGGGCGCGCAGCAGCGGGTCGACCTCGACGCCGACCACCTCGGCGCCGAGCGCCGCCATCAGCCTCAGGTGCCCGATCGATCCGTACCCGAAGTCGAGGAGCCTCAGACCCGTGAGCCTCGACGTCCCCGCCGCGGCGAGGATCTCGAGAGGGCGCACGTATGCGAGGGGAGAGCCGTAGCGGGTGTTGTAGTAGAAGGGCTCTTCGATCGTCGTCTCGGTGAGCGCCGACCTCTCCGCCTCGGGCAGGGAGGCCGCCTCGGTCTTCGTGTAGTACCGCGTCTTCGCCGCGTTCCTCAGGAGCGTTCGCGGGGCGATCGACTTCAGGGTGGAGGTCGCATCGAGGAAGGCGCGCGTCAGGTCGGAGGCGGCCAGGGGCCTCAGGACGGCGGCCGCCTCGCGGATCGATTCGACCGCAGACGGCGCCGGCGCCGGCGCAGCGGCCGGGCCCGCCTCCGGGTGCGGGGCCGCGGGCGACGCCGCGGGGAGGGGGGCGGTGACGGCGGCGAGAATCGAGACGGCCATCCACCCGATTCGGCGGCTCAGTCCGGGGCGGCCTCGCGCACGATCCACTCGTTCACCCTCGCCTCGTCGAGCCGCGCGACGCGCTCGTCGAAATTCGTCCGACCCACGTATCGCGGCTCCCCGCGCCACAGCGCCGGGTCGGCCTGGAGGGCGCCGCGCACCGACTCGATCCGCTGGTCGGCCGGCGGGTGCGTCGCGAGGTATTGCCTCACCGCGTCGGGGAGCATTACGGCGACTTCCACGGCCGGGTTTCGGGAGGGCTTGCGGTTGCGCCCCTTCTCGGCGGCGGCGAATCGGGCGTACACGCCGTGGGCCGCCCAGGGATCGTACCCGCCCCTGGCGGCGAGGAGCGCCCCGTTCCTGTCGGCGGCGAGCTCCTGCTCCTCGGAGAATCCGAGAAGGGCGATCTCGTAGCCGATGCGGGCGAGGTCGGCGAGCGCGGGGGAGGCCTTGCGCGCCGCCGTCTCGATCTGCAGCCGCGCGACGCAGTGCCGCAGCTCGACGTGGCTCATCTCGTGGCCGATGACGGTCGCAAGCTCCGCCTCGCTCCGGGCGAACGCCATCATCCCCTCCGTCACGTAGAGCCGGCCGCCGGCCACCGCGAAGGCGTTCACCTCGGGCGAGCGGACGAGATCGATGTCGAAGGGAATGCCCCCACGGGTCCCCCCGGGGGTGAGCGCGCGCAGGACGCGGCGGAGGTAGCGCATGGTCCGCGGATCGCCGCCGACCGTCATGTGCGCGCGGATCTCGCGATCGATCGCCACCCCGAGCGCCGCCTCGTCGGCGTCGCTCATGCGGGTGAGATCGAGCGCCGGATGGATCGCGTCGTGGACGGCATCTCCCCCGAGCGTCACCACCGCCTGGAGATCGCGCCGATCCGCTCCATCGCCGCGCGACGCGAGGTACAGCCCGGCGCCGAGCGCCGCGGCGATGGCGAGGAGGACGACGGAACGGGCCGCCTTCATGACGTCCTGTGCGGGCCGCGGAAGCGCGTGTAGGCGTACGAGACCAGGAGGAGGACCGAGCCGAGGACGAGGAACGAGACGATGCGCCCGAAGGTGTCGAAGGTCGTGACGGTGCGGTAGATCGTCATGGCGAGTCCGGTCGTGAGGAGGCCGAGGCCCGCGAAGCGCAGGGTGCGCGCCTGGATGAGGAAGCCGGCGGCGGTGACGACCAGCCCCTCGATCGCCCACGCCACGATCAGCATCGAGCCGGAGGCCGTTCGGTACGAGTAGACCGCCGCGATCGCCACGGCGAGGATCGACATCACGTCGAACCCCATCGCCTCGAGCCGGGACTCGAGCGGCAGCGTCCTCCGCTCCGCCCCCCGGCTCGCGGCGTCCCTTCGCCGCGCCCGGAGGAGGATCGCGGCGGCGAGGAACGACGCGACGCTCGCCGTCGCCACGCAGAACGGCCCGTTCATCCCCAGGATGGGGGGCGCGGAGTCGAGGTCGAGCCCCACGGCGCGAAGGAAGGCCGCGAAGCCGAGGAGGTATCCCTGGAGCCTGAGGTCCGCGTCCCTGAGGTAATGGCCGGCGACGAGGAGCCCCACCATCGTGAGGGACCACCGGAGCGCCGCCCCGTCGAGGCCGAACTGGAATCGGACGAAGAGGCCGGTCATCGCGCCGGCCGCGTAGGCCAGGAATCGTCCGTATCCCTCGTCCGTTCCGTCCGTGACGCGCTCCGGCGCCGCGGCCGAGCCCGCCTCCCGCAGCCGCCACCAGAGGTAGTACGACGCGAGGATCGACGGGACGATCGTGGCGGCGCGGATCGACACCCCGCTCACCATCTCGGTCGCGGTGAGGTTCGACACGAGGAGGCTCGCGTGCCCGCAAAGGAGGAGGGCGTAGCCAGGCTGCCGGAGCGCGCGCTCCCTGAGGGCGATGCCGGCCTCGACGAGCGCGAGGGCGGCGAGGATCCACGCCGGCCCTACCATCACGGGCCTCGCCGACAGCCAGACGGTCAGCGCGACGAGGGCCGTCCCGGTCCACGGGGCAGCGCTCTGCAGCGTGACGTCGAACTCCGTGAGGGGAGCGCTCTCGCGCCGCCGGCTCGCGAAGACGACGAAGAACGCGACCGCCACCGCGAGGAGGGCCGGAAGGCGCGCCGCGTGGCCCATGAGCTCGTCGGTCGAGGGTGCGGTGAGCGTGGCCGCGGCGGCCGCCGTGAAGAGGGCCGTGACGTACGACTGAACGCGCAGCTCCACGATCCGCCGGACCGACGAGAGCTCGAAGAGGATGACCATGAGGAGCGCGCCGGCCGGCGCGACGTAGACGCGGGGGAGCTGGACCCAGAGGCCGAGAAGGATGAGCGCGAGCGCGCCGAACGAAAAGAGACGACGCAGGGCGAAGGCTCGCAGCCTCGCGAAGGTCAGGTAGAAAGCGGCGCAGGCCGCCGCCGTGAGGGCGAACTGGGAGGGAACCCAGATGGCCTCGACCCGGTCCATGCGGGCGGAGGCCTGATCGGCGACGATCGCAAGAGTGGGCGCGAGGAAGAGGGCGCATCCGAGCGTCCGATGGAAGCGGTCCTTCAGCGCGACGCCGATGAGAACGATGGCCTGCGCCTCCGCGAGCCAGATCCACGTGGCTCCGTGAAGGTCGAGCCCTTCGAACGCCGCGAAGCCGACGCAGAGCGCCGCCGCGACGGAGTGCACCGGGTGCACGGCCGCCCGGCCCATCGAGCGGAGCGCCGCCGAGGTCACGGCGTAGCAGAGGCCGAGCGCCGCGAGGGGGACCCACGAGCCGGCGGCGTCGAACCTGTTCCACGCGAGCCAGGAGAGTCCCCCGGCGGCCATGGCGTTGACGAGGGCCACCGCGCGGCTGTGTTCCCTGTCGCTCTCCCGCGGCGACTCCGGCGCGAAATCGGCGATCAGGAACGTGAGCCAGTCGAGACAGAGCGCCGAGAGGCCGATCTTCAGCGTGGCCGCGGTCATCTCCGCCTGGCGCGTGTACCAGAGGAAGAGGCAGCCGTAGGTCGCGACGACGCCCCCCAGGGCGAGCCGGTACCACTGGCGCCTCAGAAGATGGAGGGCCATCCCGGCGGAGAGGATCGTTCCGGCGAAGAGGGTGTACGCGCTGATGCTGTGGAGGCAGATCGCCGCGTACGCGAGCGCGTACGCGAGGGCCGTGATCCCCTCGCTCCGGTAGCGCAGCGAGTGGACGATCATGGCGGCGCCGACGGCCATCAGCAGGGCGAAGCCGGCGACCGGGTCCTCGACGAGGCGCGTCGCCTCGAGCTCGTGCACGGCGTAGGCGGTCGCATAGAGTGCGGCCCAGCCGCCCGCCACCAGCCCGTGGCCGTAGAGCCGGAAGGCCTCGCGTTTCTCGAAGGCGATCCCCGCCGCGAGCATCGAGATCGAGACGAGGGCTGCGAGGGCCGCCTTCCCCGCGGGGCCGAGGACCGTGAGCGAGTAACCGAGCGCGAAGGCGATCCCGATGACGACCATCGTGACGCCGATCCGGTTGAGCCACGAGCCGCCGATCTTCGCCTCCCACCCCGCGACGTCGCGCCGTCGCGGGAGCGTCGGGGGGGCGGCCTCGGCGGGCCGGGAGGCCGCCGGCGGCGGCATCGCGGGGAGCGGTCGTGCGGTCGCGAGGGTCCGGAACGAGGGGACGATCACCGGAGAGGTTCCGTGAGCGGGAGCCGCCACGGGCGCTTGAACCGCCACGGCCGCGGCCGCAGGCGACGGGGCGGTTGGGCGGCGCTCCGCCGACTCGAGCCGCCTCTCCAGATCCAGAACCCGCTCCTCGAGCCGCTTCGAGCGCCCGCCGGCCTTGAGCGCCATGGCGAACGCGACGGGGCCTGCGAGCGTGAACGCGATCGCGGCGAGGATGAACAGGGTCTCCATGACTCCCCCAGGCGCCTGCAAGGCCAAGGCGGCGCAGCCGGTCTCGTCACGAGCGGCCGCAGACTACCATCGATGGGCCGCGCGCGAGTTGCCATCACACGGGCGGATGAGACCCCGGTCGCGACGATTGGTTCCCGAGGGGAGGCGGGCCTACTCCTCGTCGCGCGGGGTCCGGCGCCCCGACTTCACCTCGGACCTGAGGGCCTTCGATCCGATCCGGCGCTCGGCGGAGCCCTTTGTCGGGGCTGTCGGCACGCGGGGGCGGCGCCGGCGGTTCCTGGCCTCGAGGCGGGCGGCGAGGCGCTCGAGCGCGACGAGCTTGTTCTGGTGCTGCGAGCGGCGCTCGGTGGCGGTGACGACGATGCCGGTCGGCCGGTGGGTGAGCCTCACGGCCGAGTCGCGCCGATTCCGGTGCTGGCCCCCGGGCCCCGACCCGCGGTAGGTCTCGACGTCGCACTCCGCGAGGAGGCGCTTGAGGCGCTCGCGCTCCCGGTCGGCCGCCAGAATGTTCATCAGGGCATGATATCCATGGATTCGAGGGCGCGCTCGTAGTACCTTTCACGCCTTCAATGTCCCTTCGTGCCGCGCCCGGCGGCCCTTTTCGCTCATGGAGCCCCTGATGGCCGCTCGAGCGGTGCGGTGGGATTGTGCGGCCGCCGCGCTGGTTCTGACCGCCCTCGCCGTCTCCCTCGGCGCGGCGGATCAGCCGCAGACGCAGGTGCTCGAGCCCGGTTACGCCGTGAGGGTCTTTCCGCGGTGCGGCCAGGCCGGCGTGGCCCGGAGCCTCGCGAAGAAGCTCACCACCCGTCCCGTCGCCCGGGCCCTCGCCTGCGCGCCGGCTCCCGCATGGGGAGACGCCCTGTTCCTCAGCATGGTCAACGAGGCGGAGCCCTCCGCGGACATCGAGCGCTTCGACCCGGTGGCGAACGAGAACACCGTCTTCGTCCCCCCCGGCGCGGAGTCCTTCGCGTCGTCGCTCGCCGTGAGCCCGTCCCCGAGCCCGTTCGGCGACATCGTGATCGGGAGCCGCATGCCCTTCGTCACGCCTCCGCCGCTGCGCATCTACTACGTGGCTTCGTCCGATCCGTCGGGCGCGCCGGGATTCGGTCTCGTCCTCACGTACCCGGTCTTCTCCATCGCGTTCGATCCCACCGGTGCGTTCGGCTCGAAGCTGTACCTCTCCACGCCGAAAGAGGTGCAGCAGGTCGATCCTTCGGGAAGCGTCGCAGGATTCGCACTCATCTCCGGTGGGATGCTCCGGTTCGGCCCCGGCGGTGCGTGGGGGAGCGACCTGTACTCGAGCGGCGCCGGGGGGGTGCGCATCGACGCGTCGGGATTCGCCGCCGTCGTCCCCGGGGGGTTCGGCGATTTCGACTGGGGGAGCGGGGCGGGCTTCGGCGACGACATGTTCGCGCGGTGCAGCGCCGGCTCGAGCGATCTCTGCCGCATCCATCCCGACGGGACGCGCGCGGTGTGGGCCACGGGAGTCGCCGGCCCCTTCACTTTTTGCGGCCAGGCCCTCTGGATCTACTCCGCGAGCGGCTGCGAGCGCATCACCTTCGGCGCCAACCGCCCGGATTGATACCTCACCACGGCCGTGGGTCAAGAGGAGTTCGCGGGGCCGTGTAAGCGGACCGGGTGGTGGTCCACATGGCGTCGCGGGGGCGTGCGGGACGAGCCCGGGTACTCGATCGGGCGCTGGCGCCACCTGCCATCAAGCAATGCCGGCGCCGCCCGAGCGGGTGGGCGAGCGAGCCCGAGGCCGAGCGCGATTACTCCACGCGCGGAGGCCGTCCCCCGCGATGCCATGTGGACCACCACCCGGCGGGGCAGGCTGTGGACGCCGCGCGCGGAGGCACCCTATGATGCCCGCTCCCGCGACGCCGCGACACCTCGAGACGGACCTGCGATGAGACGCTACCCGGCATTCGATCCCCCCGAGTACGCCACGTGGAAGCCCGACCCCCGCGTCACGGCCGAGTACCTCAAGGGGATCGAGGACGACCCCGCGTCGGCGAAGCTCGCCGCGACCGCCGCCGAAGCCGAGCTCCTCGGCCTGTACGAGGGGATGCTCCGCTTCCGGCTCCACGACATCATGCTCAAGCGGTGGGTGCGCCAGGGGGTGATCTCGAAGGCGTGGCTCGGCACCGGAGAGGAGGCGGTGGCGGTCGGGAACTGCCGCGCTCTCACCTCGGGTGACGTCGTCGGCCCGATGATCCGGAACGCCGGCGCGTGCCACGAGATGGGGATGCCGGTCGTCGACATGCTGAAGGCGTACCTCGGCACGCGCGACACGATCACGCGCGGGCGCGACCTGCACACCGGCGATCCCTCGAAGGGGATCATCCCGCCGACGTCGTTCGTCGCCTCGCTCGTTCCGGTGATGGCGGGGTACGCGCTCGCCTTCTCGCTCCGGAACGAGCCGAGGGTGGCCCTCACGTGGGTCGGCGACGGCGCCACGCGCACCGGCGAGTTCCACGAGGGGGTCTCGATGGCGGCGTCGCAGGGGCTCCCGCTGGTCGTCGTGCTCCAGGACAACCGCCTCGCCCTCGGGACGCGCTACGAGGTTCACTCCCGGGCGCCTCTGGCCTCGCTCGCGGCGGCGTACGGCGTTCTCGGGATCTCGACCGACGGCAACAGCGTGATCCGGGTCCTCGCGGCGACGCGGACGGCGGTGGCGCGGTGCCGCGAGAGGAAGGGGCCCGTCCTCCTCACCGTCTCGACCTTCCGGATGGGAGGGCACGCGACGCACGACGAGGCCGAGGGGCGCGCCATCTGCTCCAAGGAGGAGCTGGCGCACCACGGGGCCCGCGATCCGATCGGCAACTACGAGGAGTGGCTCTTCGCCCGCGGCGTGGCGCGCGCGCGGATGGCCTCGATCGAGGAGCGCGTCACGCACGAGGTGGACGCCGCGGCGGAAGCGGCGCTCGCCGCGCGCGCGGAGGGCCCCGCCGAGCCGCGCGACGTCTTGAGCGGCGTCTACGCAGAGGGTACCCTCACCTCCCGTCAGGAGATCATCGCCAAGAGATGAAGAACAACCGGAGCGGACAGCGCCCGCAGAAAGCGCGCTCGGCCGTCGAGGATCCCTTCTGCGGACTCGACCGCGAGGGTCTCCTCGCCTTCTACCGCACGATGTACGTGTCGCGGCGGCTCGACGACAAAGAGCTGGTGCTCAAGAAGCAGAACAAGATCTTCTTCCAGATCAGCGGCGCGGGGCACGAGGCGATTCTCGTCGCCGCGGGGCTGGCGATGAAGCCCGCGCACGACTGGTTCTACCCGTACTACCGCGACCGCGCCCTGATGCTGGCCCTCGGGATGACGCCGAAGGAGATCCTGATGTCGGCCTTCGGAGCGGCGGCCGACCCGAACTCGGGCGGGAGGCAGATGCCGTCCCACTTCGGATCGCTCGCGCTGAACGTCGTCACGCAGTCGAGCCCCACCGGCACGCAATTCCTGCAGGCGGTCGGCTGCGCGGAAGGGGGGAGGCACCTCGCGCGCGTCGAGGAGATCGCCGGGAAGGCGGCGCGCTTCGAGCGCGACGAGATCGTGTACGTCTCCGGGGGGGACGGCTCGACGTCGGAGGGGGAGTTCTACGAGGCGCTCAGCTCCGCGTGCACCCTCAAGCTCCCCGTCATCTTCCTGATCGAGGACAACAAGTACGCCATCTCGGTCCCCGTCGAGGTGCAGACCCCCGGCGGGAGCATCTCGAGGATGCTCGCGTCGGTCCCCGGGCTCCACATCGAGGAGGTGGACGGGTGCGATCCGATCGCGAGCCTCCGCACCATGCGCCGCGTCGTCTCGAAGATGCGCGCCCGCGAGATCGGGCCGGCCCTCGTTCACGCTCACGTCATCCGCCCCTACTCGCACTCCCAGTCCGACGACGAGAGGCTCTACCGCCCGAAGAAGGAGCGCGAGGCCGACGCGAAGATCGATCCGATCCCCTGCTTCGCGCGCTTCCTCGAGGAGGAGAAGATCGCGACGGCCGACTTCCTCGCCGCGCTCCGGGAGGCGGCGGATCGCGAGATCGACGCGGCGGCCGACGCCGCCGAGGCCGAGGCGCACCCGCCCGCCTCGTCGATCTTCGCCCACGTCTACTCGGCGGGCGTCGATCCGGCCTCCGCCGCCTTCGACGCGCCGGGGACCCCCTCGGGGGATCCGAAGACGATGGT
Organism: Acidobacteriota bacterium; assembly: GCA_016195325.1. Taxonomy (NCBI): domain Bacteria; kingdom Pseudomonadati; phylum Acidobacteriota; species Acidobacteriota bacterium. Next base: position 4,663 of record JACPZX010000019.1, on the reverse strand, counting down.
CGATCTCCTCAACGCCTGCCTGAAGGACGAGATGGAGCGGGACGCGCGCATCGTGGTCTTTGGCGAGGACGTCGCCGACGCGACGCGCGAGGAGATCCTCGCAGAGGTGCCCGGGAAGGGAGGCGTCTTCAAGGTGACGCACGGCCTCCAGAAGGCCTTCGGGAAGGAGCGCGTCTACAACTCCCCCCTGGCCGAGGCGAACATCGTCGGCCGCGCCATCGGGATGGCGACCCGGGGGATGAAGCCGATCGTCGAGATCCAGTTCTTCGACTACATCTGGCCGGCGATGATGCAGATCCGGAACGAGCTGTCCCTCATCCGGTGGCGCAGCGCCGGGGCCTTCTCGTGCCCGGTCGTCGTGCGCGTGCCGATCGGCGGCTACCTGACGGGCGGCGCCGTGTACCACAGCCAGTGCGGCGAGTCGATCTTCACGCACACCCCCGGGCTCAGGGTCGTCTTCCCGGCGACCGCCGCCGACGCCAACGGCCTCCTGCGCACGGCCATCCGGTGCGATGACCCGGTCCTCTTCCTCGAGCACAAGCACCTGTACCGCCAGACGTACAACAAGGACGCCTACCCCGGGAAGGACCACGCCATTCCCTTCGGCAGGGCGAAGGTGGTGAGGCCCGGGCGCGACCTCACCCTCGTCACGTACGGCGCCCTCGTCGAGCGGAGCCTTCGCGCGGCGAAGGAGGCGGCGGAGAGCGGGATCGAGGTGGAGGTCATAGACCTGAGGTCTCTCGCTCCCTTCGACTGGGAGGCGATCGCGGAGTCGGTGTCCCGGACGGGGAAGGCGATCGTCGCCCACGAGGACGTCCCCGACCTCGAGGACGCGATCCTCCCGCAGATCGCCGACCTCGGCGCCGCGATCGAGGAGATCGCGCGGTATTGAGGCCGTCCTCTCCGCTGGTCGCGCTCCAGCACCGCAACTTCCGGCTCCTCTGGTCGGGGCAGCTCGTCTCGTTCGCCGGATCGATGGCGCAGACGGCGGCGATCCTCTGGCACGTCTCGCTCCTCGTCCCTCCCGAGAAGAAGGGTCTCGCGCTCGGGATGGTCGGCTTCGTGCGGGTGATCCCCATCTTCGGGCTCGGCGTTTTCAGCGGCGTCGTGGCCGACGCGCACGATCGCCGGCGCGTGATGCTCATCACGCAGACGGCGATGGGGCTCGTCGCCGTCGGCCTCGCGATCGTCGCCTTCGCCGGAGTGACCGCCCTCTGGCCGATCTACCTCTTCGCCGCGCTCGGCTCGGCCTTCGGGATCTTCGACGGCCCCGCGCGGCAGGCGCTCATCCCGGCGCTCGTCCCGCGGGAGCACCTCCCGAACGCGATCAGCTTGAACACCATCATGTTCCAGATCGCCTCGGTCGTCGGGCCGTCGATCGCCGGGATCGTCATCGCGGCCTCCGGCGTCGCCTGGGTCTACGTCCTCAACGCCGCGTCGTTCGTCTTCGTCATCGTCGCGATCCTCATGATGCGCGACGTGCCGGAGCGCGAGGAGCACGAGAAGAGCGAAGTCTCGTTCCGGTCCGCCCTGGACGGCCTCAAATTCGTGTTCGGCGCGCCGATGATCCGCTCCACGATGCTCGTCGACTTCTTCGCGACCTTCTTCTCCTGCGCGAGCACCCTTCTCCCGATCTTCGCGCAGGACATCCTCCACGTCGGGCCGCACGGGTACGGCTGGCTCTACGCCGCTCCCTCGATCGGCGCCGTCCTCGCCGGCGTGGCGATGGTCCGCCTGGTCGATCGGATCGACCGGCGGGGGATGGTCCTCATCCAGGCCGTGATCGTCTACGGCATCGCGACGGTTCTCTTCGGCCTCTCGCGCTCCTTCGCGCTGACCTTCCTGTGCCTCGCCGCCACGGGGGCCGCCGACACGGTGAGCATGGTCCTCCGGAACGTCATCCGGCAGCTCGGGACTCCGGACGCCCTCCGCGGGCGGATGACCGGGGTGAACATGGTCTTCTTCATGGGAGGGCCGCAGCTCGGCGAGATGGAGGCGGGCGTCGTCGCCAACGCGTTCGGTGCGCGCGCCTCCGTGGTGAGCGGCGGGATCGGCTGCCTCGTCGCGACGGTCTGGCTCGCCGCGATCACACCGGCGCTGCGCCACTACCGGCGGGAGGTGTCCCAGATGGCGGCGCCGATCTCGTTCACGTCTCCCGATCGATCTCCCGGTCCAGATGCATCCACAGGACCCGCGAGTACCTGAAGAGGGCCGGCACGAAGGGGATCGCGAGGAGGGCGGCGGTCCCGAGGACCGCGTCGACCGACCAGCCGGGCTTCGCGAGGCGGACGGCCACCGCGAGCACGGCGAGGAGCGGGACCGAGAGGGCGTAGCTGACGTACATGGCGGCCACGAAGTACCCCTGCTCGCGCTCGAAGACGAGGCCGCACGCGGGGCACTTCCGGTTCATCCGGAGGAATCCGGCGAAGATCCTTCCCTCGCGGCAGCGCGGGCAGAGCTTTCGCGCGATGGCGGCGAACCGGCCCCTCGTCATCGGGTGATAATATACGCGCCTTCGGTGGGAGGATTGACATGTTCGTCCGCGGTTATCGCGTGGACGCGGAGGTCTCGAGAGACGAGCTCCACGTGCTGTGCCGGGGCGCGCGCGAGAGCGACGGCCGCCGCGTCCTCCTGAAGCTCCCGGTCGCCGTCTCCCCCGCGGCGCTGGCTGTTTCCCGCCGCGAGCACGACATCCTCGTCGGGCTCGACGTTTCGGGGGTCCCGCGCGCCCTTGCCTTCGACGAGGCCACGGGCGCCGTGGTCCTCGCGGACGGTGGCGGGGTTCCGCTCCAGTCGGCCCTCGCGCTCGCGCGCCCCGATCTCGCCGCCTTCTTCGCGACGGCGATCCCGCTGGCGGCGACGGTCCACGAGCTGCACGCGCGGCGGATCATCCACCGGAACCTCAGCCCGGCGAGCGTCCTCGTCGAGCCGCGGCTCGCCCGCCCCGAGATATTCGACTTCAGCGTCGCCTCCAGGCTTCCGCACGACTCCCAGGCCCCGCACCCGCTTCGGCTCCTGCCGGGGCGCCTCGCCTACATCGCGCCGGAGCAGACCGGCCGCATGAACCGGGTGGTCGATCACCGGAGCGACCTGTACTCGCTCGGGGTGATCTTCTACCAGATGCTGACGGGGGAGGTCCCCTTCGAGTCGAAGGACCCTCTGGAGATCGTCCACGGCCACCTCGCCCGGATCGCGCGCGCCCCCGAGGAGATCGACGGGACGATCCCCGCGCCCCTCTCGGCCCTCGTGATGAAGCTCCTCGCCAAGACGGCGGAGGAGCGCTATCAGAGCGCGGCCGGCTTGAAGGCCGACCTCGAGGTCTGCGCGGCGGAGTGGGCGGAGGAGCGGTCGATCCGCGTTTTCCCGCTCGGCGGGCGCGACCGCTCCGATCGCTTCACGATCCCCGAGCGCCTGTACGGCCGCGACGCCGAAGTGCGCGCGCTCCTCGAGGCCTTCGAGACCGCCTCGAGCGGCCCCGCGCGGCTGATGCTCGTCGCCGGCTACCCCGGCGTCGGCAAGACCTCCCTCGTCAACGAGGTCCACAAGCCGATCGTGAAGCGGCGGGGGCGGTTCGTGTCCGGGAAGTTCGACCAGCTCGACCGGAACATCCCGTACGGCGCGCTCGTGCAGGCCTTCCGCGGGCTCATCCGCCAGGTCCTCGCCGAGAGCGAGGAGACGATCGCCGGGTTCCGCGAGCGCCTCGCCGGCGCCCTCGAGGCCGGCGCGGGGGTGATGACCGAGGTGATCCCCGAGCTCGAGATTCTCCTCGGCCCGCAGCCCCCCACCCCGCCGCTCGGCCCTGCGGAGGCGCAGAACCGCTTCACCTATCTCTTCCAGAACTTCATCCAGACGTTCGCCGGGGCGGAGCACCCGCTCGTCGTCTTCCTCGACGACCTGCAGTGGGCGGATCCGGCGACGCTGAGGCTCCTCGCGTTCCTGGTGACGAGCCCGGGCGTCCGGAGCCTCTTCATCATCGGCGCCTACCGCGACAACGAGGTCGGCCCGGCGCACCCCCTCGCGCAGACGATCGCGGAGGTTCGCGGAGTGGGGGCGGCGATCGACGCGATCCACCTGCTGCCTCTGAGGCTCGGCCATCTCACCGCGCTCGTCGCCGACACGCTCCAGTGCGACGAGCTGGCCGCCTCCTCTCTGGCGCAGCTGGTCCTCCGCAAGACCGACGGCAATCCCTTCTTCGTGACCCAGTTCCTCGGCCTCCTCCACAGCGAAGGGCTGATCCGCTTCGACCACGCCCTCGGCCGCTTCGTCTTCGACCTCGAGCGGATCGAGGCGGCGTCGATCACCGAAAACGTCATCGACCTGATGACGTCGAAGCTGAAGAAGCTCTCGGCCCCCACCCGCCAGGTGATCGCCCTCGGCGCGTGCGTCGGCAGCTCCTTCTCCCTGAGGACGCTCGCGACGGTGCGCGAGAAGGGTCTGCGCGAGACGGCGGCCGAGCTGTGGGAGTCGATCGTCGAGGGACTCGTCGTCCCGACGAGCAGCCGCTACGAGCTCTTCGCCTCCGCCTCCGACGAGGTCCTCGAGGATCTCGCCCCGGCCTACCGGTTCCTGCACGACCGCGTGCAGCAGGCGGCCTACGCCCTGATCCCCGACGGGCTGAAGGCGCCCGTCCACCTCCGGGTCGGCCGGCTCCTCCTCGCCGGGG